>CAYMNX010000139.1:0-2593 GCA_964391905.1 uncultured Rhizobiaceae bacterium | reverse complement strand
CGTCTTCGCTCTGATCGAATCGGTACGCCGCACCGGCGCAAGCGTCTCCGAATATGGTGTCGGCGTCGATACGCCGCGGCTCGGCCCGCGCGTCCTGACCGTGCAAGCGGCGCCGTTGGGCGATGACCGCGACCATGTCGTGGTCACGTTGCAGGGCCGCTCGATCGCCGCCAAGATCGATCGTCAGCTAACGCATCGCAACGCTGCGCGGTCGGTCACCGCGATGGCGGCGATGTTGGCGCATGAGGTGAAGAACCCGCTCTCCGGCATTCGCGGCGCGGCGCAACTCTTGGAAGAGAATGCCGCGACCGCCGATCGCGAGTTGACGCGCCTCATTTGCGATGAGGCCGATCGGATCTGCGCCCTCGTCGATCGCATGGATGTGTTTTCCGACCGCCGCCCCTTGGAGCGGGCCCCGGTCAACATCCACGAAGTCTTGGAGCGCGTGCGGCGCGCGGCGCAATCGGGCTTTGCCCGCAACATCCGCTTCATCGAGGAATACGACCCTTCGCTGCCGCCCGTCCACGGCAACCGCGATCTCTTGATCCAGGTGTTCCTCAATCTCGTCAAGAACGCAGCCGAAGCGGCGCCCGCGCAAGGCGGCGAGATCATCCTGTCGACGGCGTTCCAGCATGGCATCCGCTTGGCGGTCGCGGGCAACGACAGCCGCGTGCATCTGCCGCTGGTCGTCTCCGTGACCGACAATGGCGACGGCATTCCCGAGGATTTGCGCCCGCATCTTTTCGATCCGTTTGTATCGACCAAGCACAATGGCAGCGGGCTTGGCCTCGCCCTCGTCGCAAAGGTCGTCGGCGACCATGGCGGCGTCATCGAGTTCGACAGCCAACCGCATCGAACGTCGTTCCATGTCTATTTGCCGATGGCCACGCGAGTCGAAGGCGCCCCGCACGAGACCCCCACATGAACAATCACGCCACCATTCTCGTCGCCGATGATGACCGTGCCATCCGCACGGTCCTGAGCCAGGCCCTGAGTCGGCTCGGCCATGATGTCCGCACCACCAGCAACGCCGCGACCTTGTGGCGCTGGGTCTCCGATGGCGAAGGCGATCTCGTCATCACCGATGTGGTGATGCCGGACGAGAACGGCCTCGATCTCGTGCCGCGGATCAAAAAGCTGCGGCCCGAGCTGCGCATCGTCGTGATGAGCGCACAGAACACGCTTCTGACGGCGGTCAAGGCGACCGAGCGCGGCGCCTTCGAATACCTGCCGAAGCCCTTCGATCTGCGCGAGCTCGTCAATGTCGTGGAGCGCGCCTTGACCGTGCCGCATGGCCCGGCGACGCCCGCCAACGATGCCGAAGACACCGATGATCAGCTGCCGCTCATCGGCCGCTCGCCGGCGATGCAGGAAATCTATCGTGTTCTCGCACGCCTCATGGGCACCGATCTCACCGTGATGATCACGGGCGAGAGCGGGACCGGCAAGGAGCTGGTGGCGCGCGCCTTGCACGATTACGGCAAGCGCCGCGCCGGGCCGTTCGTCGCGATCAACATGGCGGCGATCCCGCGCGAGCTGATCGAGAGCGAGCTCTTCGGCCATGAGAAGGGCTCCTTCACCGGCGCCATGGCTCGCGGCGTCGGCCGCTTCGAGCAGGCGCAGGGCGGCACGCTCTTTCTCGATGAGATCGGCGACATGCCGCTCGAGGCGCAGACGCGGCTTCTGCGCGTGCTGCAGCAGGGCGAGTACACCACCGTCGGCGGCCGCACCCCGATCCGCGCCGATGTCCGCATCATTGCCGCGACCCATCGCGATTTGCGCCAGCTCATCCGCCAGGGGCTCTTCCGTGAAGACCTGTTCTACCGCCTGAACGTGGTGCCGATCCGGTTGCCGCCCTTGCGCGAGCGCACCGAGGACATACCGGCGCTGGTGCGTCACTTCTTCACCCAGGCCGGCAGCGAAGGCCTTCCGGTCAAATCGCTCGACCAGCCGGCGATGGATCGCCTCAAGGCCTATCGCTGGCCCGGCAATGTGCGCGAGCTCGAAAATCTCGTCCGCCGGCTGGCCGCGCTCTATTCGCAGGAAGTGATCGGCGTCGACGCGATCGAGGCGGAGATCGCCGAGGCCAGCCCGGAGCAAGCCGCCGTCGAGATGAACGGCGAGGAAACCCTCAGCGCCGCCGCGGAGCGTCATCTGCGCGATTACTTCGCGGCGCATAAGGGCGGCTTGCCGCCCTCGGGCCTCTATGACCGGGTGCTGCGCGAGATCGAGCGCCCGCTCATCCAGCTGAGCCTTTCCGCGACTCGCGGCAACCAGCTCAAAGCCGCTCAGCTTCTGGGCCTCAATCGCAATACGCTGCGCAAAAAGGTGCGCGAATTGGACATCGATGTCGCCCGCGGCCTAAAATGAGGCCATGAATGGGTCGCGGGGGCTGGCGCTTTGGGCGGGACGGGTCAGGTTGGGGCGCAAGCTCGCCGTCGTCCTCGGCATTTTCGCGATCCTGTCGGGCATCGCGACCATCGCCGTCCTCCGCGGATTGTGGCCCGGCGCCAACTCGCCGCATCTCGATCAGCTCTTTCTGCTCCTTAACCTCATCCTGCTCTTGCCGCTGGTCGCGATCCTCGCCGGGCGG
>CAYMNX010000138.1:0-2009 GCA_964391905.1 uncultured Rhizobiaceae bacterium | reverse complement strand
AACGCGGCCCTTCGTGACGCCGCCAGGCTTCAAGGTCGATGCCGGTGAGCTCGATCTCCGCGATCGCGCGCTCGCCTATGCGGAGAAGCACAAGGTCGATTTCGTCGAGGCCGTCCGCATTCTCGAATCCACTGCCGCTTAAGGAGGCACGCTCTTGCTCAATTCACGCCCGCTGCTGACTGGCACCGTCCAGGCCGGCGGCAACATTACCGCGCAGCGGTTCATCGGCTTCGACGGTAACCAGGCTGCAACGCAAGGCCAGAAGGTGCGCGGCGTTGCGCGCTTCGCCGGTGTCGCTGGCGACTCCATCGCCGTCGACGAGCTCGGCACCGCGCTCGTCGAGTGCGGCGCCGCGCTCAATCCCGGCGATGCGATCATCACCGACAATCAGGGCCGCGCGATCAAGGCGAACAATCTCGCGATCGCCGCCGGCGCGACTGCGGTGACATCGGCAGCCGCCAACGGCGCCAATGACATCACCGGCTCGGAGCTCGCGGAATATCAGATTGGCCGCGCGCTCGGCACGACCACCGCGGCCGGCCAGTTCGTCGAAATCCTCTTCGGCCGCTAAAGGCAAGGAGCTCTCGTGGCAGACAAGCAGACCATTCGCTTCGCCGATCCGGTGCCGGTCAATCTTTCGCCGAGCCAAGTTCGGGTCATCAACCCGGTTCTCACGACCGTCGCGCTCGGCTATCGCAATCCCGAGTTCATCGGCGACTATCTCTTTCCGCGCGTGCCGGTCGATATCCGCGGCGGCCAGATCCTCCAATTCGGCAAGGAGGACTTCAAGGCTTACAACACGCGGCGCTCCCCTGGAGCCACGACCGAGCGCATCAGCTTCGGCTATCTCGGCGATCCATTCGCGCTGGTGCAGGACTCGATCGAAGTCGCGGTGCCGCGCGAATATCAGCAAGACGCCGAGCGCATGCCGGGAATCGATCTCGGCTCGCGCGCCGTCCGCCGGTCGATGAACGTCATCTTGAAGCAGCTCGAGATCGACCAGGCCGCGCTTGCCACCACTGCCGCCAACTATGGCTCCTCGAACAAGGTGACACTCTCGGGCACCTCGCAATGGTCGAACGCTTCGTCGGATCCAGTCGGCGCAGTTCTCGCCGCGAAGGAGACGATCCGCACGCAGATCGGCGCCTATCCCAATGTGATGGCGCTCGGTCCCGCGCCTTGGGTCGCGCTGCGCAACAACCCGGTCGTGAAGACGCGCTACCAGTACACGACGCCCGACGCCATCACGGAGGAGATGATCGCAAAGCTCCTCGAGCTCGATCGTGTTGTCGTGGGCCGCGCTATCACAGCGGCGGATGACGGCACCACCTCGGACATCTGGGGCGATAATGCGGTGCTTGCCTATGTGCCGCAGGCGCTGACGGCGCTCGAGGAGCCGGCCTTCGGCTACACCTACACGTATCAAGGCACGCCCTATGCCGAGACGCCCTATTGGGATCCGCGCGCCAAATCCTGGGTCTATGGCACGACCATGGATCGCGTGCCGGTTCTGACCGGCATCACTGCTGGCTACCTCTTCATCAATCCGTCGTAATCGGAGCGCTCATGGCAAAGCAGACCTATCGCGTGAAGTCGCCGGTTCATCATGGCACGACCGCCGACGATCAGCGGCGCTACGAGATCGACGAGGATATCGAGATCGAAGACGCGCACGCAAAGCGCCTTCTTGCCTCGGGCGCGATCGCCGAGATCCCGAAGCCGCGCGCCGCGGCGAAGGCCGAGACCGCCGCCGAGAAGAAGTAATCGCATGCCGCGGCCGGACCATCAGCAGCTCGTCCACGACCTGCTCGATCGCGCTGTCGAGGCGGATCTCGAGCCGCAGGAGATGCGCATCATCGTGCATGTCGTGGTCGATGCGATGTTCCAGATGGTCGACGATCTCCATCGCATCGCCGACGCGCTCGAGAAGAAGCTGGCGGGTTAGATGGTCGTTGTCCTCATCCCCGATCCGAAAGCGCCCGGCGAGGATGGCGTCTATCCGCTCGACT
>CAYMNX010000137.1:0-6496 GCA_964391905.1 uncultured Rhizobiaceae bacterium | reverse complement strand
TGGGGGCTCGGTTACGACGCCGATCTTGTTCGCCTGATCTCCCTCTATTCATTGATTTTCGTCATCCGTGGCATCGGTACGGGGACCTATGGTCTCATCTCTTCCGCCGCTCTCGCAGCGTGGAAGAACATGCTGGCGGATGCAGCCGAAAGCCTGGCGTTCCTCACGATCGTCATCATCGGCATGGCAACGAGTCGCCGCATCGGCTGGTTCGTGTCCGGGACCGTAGCAAGCGCCGCTGTCGGAAGTGCAGTAATTTTTGCACTCACGCATCGCAGCGGGCCGTCCGTTTGGCGAATCGATTTTCGCTACTGCCGGCATTTGATGCATGAGGCGGCGCCGCTCGCTCTCGCGGGGCTCTTCACCGTTATCTATTTCCGTATTGATGCGCTGATGCTGTCGAAATTAAGCGGCGAGGATGCGGCGGGGGTCTACGGCGCGGCCTACAAATATGTCGAGAGCACCTCGTTCATCAGCGCCGTTTTCCTTAGCTCGCTTTTCCCCGTGCTCGCCTATTGTTTCGAACACGATAGAGCGAAGTTTCTATCTTACTATCAACAGGCTCTCGATTGGGCGGCTGCTTGCGCGTTCTCCCTAGGTCTCTTCCTTTACGTCTTTGCGGGCGAGCTGATATCGCTTTTAAACGGCGATGCATTCGGCGGTTCCGTCGCGGTCTTGCGTATTTGCTGCGGCGCCATCGTTATCATGTTCGTCAACAGCATCGGTATTCATCTATTGTTCGCAGCGCGTCAGCAGCATTATCTCGTATGGATCAATCTGCTTGCGGCGGTCTCGAAAGTCGCCGTGAATTTTGTCGTGATCCCTCGCTTTGGTGCAAGCGGGGCAGCGGCGGCAACCGTTTCCACCGAAATTTTGATTACGGTCTCGGTTTTCACCGTCGTTCACAAGCTTCACGGCGTTTCCACGCCCGTTGCACCGCTTGCCAAGGTTGGACTTGTCGCGCTTGCCGCCGTCACAGCAGTCGAACTGCTTCACCCTAGCCTTGCCGAACGCGCACTGCTGTTGGTCGGTTGGGCCGGCGCTTTGCTACTCATCGGGATGCCGAAGCCTCGGCAGATCCTCAAGCTTTTGCAGAGTTCGGAAGGATGAGGCTGGCGCGTGTCAAAGACATCTTGTTGCGCCACGCAGGCATTCCGCTTTATGCCCCGATTCATCGCCGGAAATTGAGCCAATGGGAAAGGCGAACCTTTCCCCTGATCGACGAAATGGCGCGCGAAGCGCGGCGAAGAAATCCCGGGCCTCTTATCCTGATCGGCTTGCATCACCATATCGGCGACGTGTTGATGGCAACCGCCGTGATTCGTGCGCTGCGCAGCCGGCATCCGGATGCGACGCTCTTTTTCGCGACCCAAGCTCGATTTCGCACCCTCCTCGAGCATAATCCGCGGCTCGATTATGTCGTCGACTGCTCGTGCATGGGGTCGCTGATGATGCTTGCGCGGCATCCGGCCTTGGATGGCGCGCATTTGCTCACGCTGCATGGCGATTGTTGCGAGCTGTGCGGTGCGGTCTATAGCGATCCACACAGGGTCTTCTCCGAACAGGGAATCGATACGCGCCGATGGTTTTTTCACGGTCGCCATCTCGTCAATCTCATGTTCGAGCGGCTCGCTCTCGAAGGCGCATGCCCCAGGCCCGAAATATTCGTCCCCGAACCAATCAAGATAGGAATGCGCGCGCGCCTGCGTGAGATATTGCCGGCTCAGGTCAGCGCCATCGTGGCGATGCATACGCGGACGCCGCACTGGCTGACGAAGCAATGGCCCACCGCGCGTTTCGTCGAATTGATGAAACGTGTCATGAAAGAGCTGGGCGCGGCGGTTCTCGTGCTTGGGTCGGAGCCAGTCAGCGATTTGCCGCCGGGGGCAATCAATCTGACGGGCCAAACCTCGCTGCTCGAAACGGCCGCCTTGCTCGGCGAGATCGATCTCTTCGTCGGCCTCGACAGCGGGCCCAGTCACTTGGCGAGCGCCGTCGGAACACCCAGTGTCGTGCTGTTCGGCCCGACCGACCCGGCGACATGCCGTCCGCTGGGCCCAGGCGTCACGACCTTGTGGCATGGCTGCGACGAGGACGGATTGTTTGCGAAGTCGCTCCGCCCTGGGGCACCGGCCAATCGCGACATTGCCAAAATTACCGTCGACGAGGTGATGAATGCGATCGTCCAGGCCATTCGGGCTGGCAGCCCGTCGCGAGCAGCGGAGGCTTTATGATCGCAACTAATGGTGCGCAATCGGGCGCCGTAAATGGAGGAGGGGACCTTCGGTTCTGGGCCGAGCTTCGATCTGATTATGTTTCACCGCTCGTTTGAGCATGTCTCATTTCCAGCGGCGGCGCTGCGGGAGGCGGCCTCTTTTCTCTCCGACAACGGCCGGATTCTGATCCGCTTGCCCCTCGCATCGTCCTATGCTTTCGACCGGCAGCGAGCAATACGAGAACGGAATTCTACTTCGTTCGCCACGCTCCTACCACGAGAGGCCGGACGCTTCGATGTTTGATCGTCGGCAGATCAAGGAATTCCAAGAGAGAGCGGCAGCGCTCAACCGAGAAGGTCGCGGCGATCAAGCCGGCTTTATCTTCGTCAAGGCAAGGACGGGGCAGATCACAACGGGAGCTCGGATGCCATTTCCGGACCCGTTTCTTAGCTTGCGGGCTTTTGAAGCTTTCTTTTTATCGGCCTTTGCAAGGGCGAATGGCTGCGAGCTTCGCCATGCTGTCATCGGCGCGTGATAGCGTAAACCCTACACCTCGGCGGTGACATGGGGAACTCCGGCGTTCGTTTCTCGGAGGATCCAGTTGTTCCCAGTGTGATGGACGAGTTTCGCCGAATGTCAGGATTGAGAGCCGGCTGGATGTGCAGAAGCGCCTCGAAGATGGCGCTCCTGGTCGCCACATTGCTGCTGATATGCGTGACCGCGAGCATGCCGTCGCGGGCCGCCGCTCGGGACATTTTTTCGCTTCGCGATGCCTATCGGGAAATCGAGTCGCCGCAGCGCATCCGGGTCTCCCTCAATGGACTCTGGCGTTTTCAGGGCGCAAACGACATCGATACCGTCCCGCCGGCGAAAGACTGGCATTTCCTACGCGTGCCCGGGCGCTGGGATGGCGTCGAGACCGTACTCGGTGGCTTCCAAGTGACGAACGAATCGGGCGGCGTTGTCGGCAATTGGTTCAATAGGCCGTGGAATGCCGTCAATCGGGCCTGGTATCAGCGCGACTTCATTCCACCGGACGAATGCTCCGGACGTCGTATGACGCTGCGCGTCGAGCATTTGGGCATCGGGATCGATCCGCGCTTCATCGACTACGCCGAAGCGCCCTCGATCAATGAAGGATTGCGCAAGAATGCGGTCGTATGGGTCAACGGCCGCCGCGCCGCGGTTAATGACGATTGGAGCGTCGATATCACGCCGCTGGTGCGGGCCGGAACCGTCAATACGCTGTCGATCGGTGTCGCGAGCAACGGCCGGCCGTCGCGATGGGGCCGAGGACTGAACGGCGACGTCTGGCTCGAATGCGAGCCGGTCCTCCGAATCGCCGACGCGACCTGGTCGACATCTTATGCCGATAAATCTCTCGCGCTCCAAATCACTGTTCGAAACGGGATGGACGCGCCGCGCAACTTGCGTGTGCGAGCCGTTCTCGGCGGCACGGCCATCGGCGAGACGGCGATGGCGGCAGTCGGCGCGCACAGTGGGGGCCGGTTCGCGCTGGCCGCGATCGTTGAATCTCTGCCGGCATGGTCGGAGTTCTCACCGAATTTGACGCCGCTCGATCTGGAGCTGCTCGACGGCGCAACGGTCGTCGATACGTTTCGCTTGAAGGTCGCGATGCGCGATTGGCGCATCAACGGCGATGCCATCACCTTGAATGGTCGCCCGATCGCGCTGCGCACGGAGAGCGGGCCCAATCTCGGCTACGGCATGGAAATTTTCGATCGTCAATTCATGCGCAACTATCTCGCCACCTACAAATCGGCCAATTACAATGGAATCCGGGCGATGTGGGGCATCGTCCCCGATTACGTCTACGACATCACCGACGAGCTTGGCCTGATGGTGCAATATGTTCTGCCGAGCCCGGCGATGTTTCGCGCGCGAAACCATCTTCCCGATGACGATCGATTCTGGCGCGCCTATGAGACTGAACTCGATACCGCGATCGCGCGCGTGCGTCGCCATGTGAGCGTCGTCGCCTACGTGATGTGGGCCCATGAGGCGACCGACAATTTGCAGAACGAGCCCGGCAATCTTGACGGCCGATGGGCGGCCAATATCGTCCCGGGAAAGGACCACGTCCGCGCGCAATTGCTGCAAGCGGCGAGTATCCTCAATCGGCTTGATCCATCGCGCGAGGTCTTGTTCGACGAGGCAGGAAATCTTGGCAAGGCCGTCGACGTTCACCCCTATTTCGACTTCTCAATCCCGTTGCAGGAATGGGAGGATTGGCCAGAGCGCCGGGGCAACGCGACGAAGCCCTTGATCGCAAGCGAATTCAGCCTTCCTTATGTTCTTGCTTGGACCGAGTGGGACCCTTTGACGTGGCAGTCGAGCGGCGGCTCAACCTTCATCATCGAGAATGCGGCGCGCTATCTGGGCGATGACGCCTATCTCCGGTCGCGCTCGGCGATGCTCGAAGCCGATTGGGCGATGCGCGGCGCCACTTACTTCACCGAGACGGCGATTGATCCCGGCCTCACGCTCGAGAAGGGCACAACGACCATCTATCGTCCCAATGAAGCAGCCGAGGAGGTCGCCGCGCAGATCGCGACGCGCGTCTATCGCGCCTGGCGCACCGCGCATCTTCACCTCGGCCCCTTCGATCACGACACGCTGACCGGGGCCGCGATGATGTTCCGGCCGCTCGATGCCCGCCTTTCTGCGGCCGATGCGCCTCTGAAGACGCCGGGGCCGAAACCCGACCGGATCGTCAAAAGCCGCTCCTATCTCGACACGGTGCTGCAGGTCGCTCCGGCGGCTTGGCGCGGCTACGCGGGGGCGCCCTTTGAAAGAACGAAAGTCTATGACGCAACAAAAGCGGCGTTCAGCCCCGTGTTGCTCTATATCGGCGGCGGTGCCGCAGCTGGGGTGACGAGCAAGGATCACGCTTATACCGCGGGCGAGACGATCGAGAAGGCACTGGTGGTCGTCAATGACGGGCCGGCCGACGCGCATATCGTGGCACACTGGACCCTCACCGCCGCGGATGGCTCGGCCAGCATCCGCCGGGGCGATATCGACCTGTACGCGCCCCAGGGCAAGACGACCGTCGCGCCCATCACGATGCAAGCGCCCGCGGTGA
This sequence comes from uncultured Rhizobiaceae bacterium, assembly GCA_964391905.1. Lineage (GTDB taxonomy): Bacteria > Pseudomonadota > Alphaproteobacteria > ATCC43930 > CGMCC-115725 > CAIKMD01. The sequence goes on along the minus strand of CAYMNX010000137.1, from coordinate 1,174 downwards.
CCGATCGCGCGGACTACCGTTTGGCGGTGAATGCCAACGTCGATGGCGGGGCCGTGCAGCGTGACAGCTTCGATCTGCAGCTTTTCCCACAGCAGCTGCCGGCGCTGCGATTGCCGGCGCAAGCACGGATCGGCCTCTACGATCGGAGCGGCGCGACCGCTCGCGTGCTCGACGCGATGGGTGTGACCTATCGCCGATTGGACCGGTTGAGCGACGATCTCGATCTCGACCTCTTGATCGTCGGCGCGCAATCCCTCGATGCGTCGATCGCGCGTGTCGAGCCGCTTCTCGCCAAGGGCATGAACATTCTCGAGCTCGAGCAGCGCGTCGGTGCGATGTCGGCGCTGGCCGCCTATACCGGCGTCAATCTCGATACGACGCAGATGGCGGCGACGGCGACGCGCATCGTGTTTCCGAGCGATCCCGCAAGCCCCGTACTCGCCGGAATCAAGGCCGAAGACTTGGCGAATTGGCGCGGCACCAGCGATCTCTTGCCCGCTTTCGCGCCGGCGAGCGGCACCAATTACGCCTACAACCCCGGCGGCGAAGCCAAGATCCGGTCGAGCAACCGCGGCATCGTCGCCAGCTATGTGTTGCCGAAGCCGCAACGCGGCAATTTCCGCATCATCCTTAGCAGCGGCTTCGATCTGCGCCAGACGCCGCTCGTCGAATTCGATGTTGGACGCGGCAGGCTGCTCGTGATGCAGCTCGACGTGACGAGCCGCTACGGCGTCGATCCGGTCGCGACGCGTATCATGCGCAATGCGCTCGCCGATATGGCGACGCCGCGCCCGGCCGCCGCCCGCGTCGCCTATCTCGGCAACGGGCGCGGCAAGGCCGCCTTCGATGATGCGGGCGCCCGTTATCAAAACCTCGGCGCGCGGCTCCCGGCGACGCTCGACGGCATCGATACGCTCCTCGCCGGGGAAGATGCGGAAGCGGCGCTGCGCGCGGGACGGGACGAGGTCCTCGCATGGATCGGCCGCGGCGGGACGCTGATCCTCGCCGACGATGTCGTCGCGGCGCTCGGCCCCGGCTGGTTTCCCGAAAAGGTCGCGCTCGTTCCGACCAAGCTGCGGCTTGGCCGGTTCCCCGCGGCGGAGCCGCTGCTGCGCGGCCTCAACCAGTCCGATGCTTATTTCCGCGCCGGCCTTGCGCTGACGCGGATCGATCG
>CAYMNX010000136.1:0-4566 GCA_964391905.1 uncultured Rhizobiaceae bacterium | reverse complement strand
GTCGGGCAAGGCGCGGATGCGCGCCCGCGCGGCGGCCTCGGATTGATCGAGAATGATATCGATCGCGCGCAGGTAGATATCGGGACCGTACTTCTCGCAGAGCTTCAGCACGAAATCCCGGCCCAGGAAGCAGCCCGCAAGCTGCGCCTCGATGTCGCCCAAGAGCTCGATCGGCAGGCGCGTGTTGTTTTCGATGATGCGGTAAACTTCCTCGATCGGCTCGCCCTTCGACCAGAGCTTCACGGAGCGAAGCTGCAGCCCTTCCATGAAGATGTCGTTCGAATGGGTCATCGTCCCGCCGATATCGACCCAGTGAACATTGATGGCGAAGAAGCCGATCAGCCGCTCATGGTGGGGGCCGATGCGGATCGGCGTGTACATCACCGTATTATTAAGGTGTTGCCCCTGGACCGCGGCATGATTGCAGAGCACCACATCGCCGTGAAAAAGCCGATCCGGACCATAGATCTTCAGCCCGTCGCGCACGGCCGTGCCGACCGAATCGGCGACGAAGGGCGGCATTCCGCCGGTACATTGCGCGGCGAGATAGCCATCGGCATCGGTGAGACCGACGGCGAAGTCCTTGTACTCATATATATAAGGACTGAAGGCCGTGCGGGTTATGTTGGCATCGATCTGGTTGGCGACCGACACGATCGCGTGGCGAATGACCTCGAGTGTGATCGGATCGACCTCGACGGCTGCGTTCTGCGGGCGGGCTAAGGCAGTATCCATGGCTACTTCCCACTGCAGTGGATGCGGATTTCCTTGAGCGGACCGATCTCGACGCGATCGCCGGGCGCGACAATCGTGGTCGAGCCATATTCCTCGATCACCATTGGGCCTTCACCCGTGAAGCCGATTGGCAGAGCGTAACGGTCGAGCACCCGCGCCGGCACCATCTGCCCGAGCGCACCGAAATAGACGGGCCGATTCCCTTCGCTCGCGGCGATCGCTGGCGTCTCCGGCAGCCGCGTCAGATCAGGGCGTCGTTGGCGAGCGAAAGCCGAGAGATGCAGCGCCTGGAACTCGGCATTGGCTCTCGCATCGGCATGACCATAGCGGCGCTTGTAGTCGCGCTCGAAGGCGGCGCGTATTGGGCTCTTATCGGTGAGGCCCGAGATCGGCACCTTGATATTGTGACGCTGGCCGATATAGCGCATTTCGGCAAAGCGCTCGAAGAAGACCTCGCTCGCGCCAAACTCCTGCGCGAGCGCCGCGGCAGCGGTGGCCTCCATTTCCTTGAAGAGCGCATCGGCTGCGGCCACCGTTTTCTCCTCGAGAGCGCCAGTGAAGGTTTCCGCTGCATCGATGCGAGCATCGGCAAGGAGCATGCCGATGGCCGAAAAATTGCCCGGCGCCGGCGGAATAACCACCATCGGAATCGACAGCTCGCGCGCCAGGGCGCTGGCGTGGAGCGGGCCGCCGCCGCCATAGCTGAACAGCACGAAGTCGCGCGGATCGAGGCCGTGCTGCACGGAAACTTGGCGGATTGCGCCGGCCATGATCACGGTCGCGAGCGCCAAGATGCCATCGGCCATCTTGATATGACCTTCTGTGCCGAAATAGCCGAGCGGATCGGCGATCGTGCCGATTCCGCGTTCAACGCTGTCACGGTCGAGCTTGAGCTCCCCGCCAAGGAACCGATCGGGGTTGAGACGGCCCAAGATCAGATTGGCGTCCGTGACGGTGAGCTCTCTACCGCCGCGGCCATAGCAGATGGGACCCGGCGTCGAGCCCGCACTTTGCGGTCCGACATGCAAGCGTTTCTGGCTGTCGAGCCAAGCGATCGAGCCGCCGCCGGAGCCGACCTCGACAATATCGATGACCGGCGCCTTGATCGGAAAGCCCTTGATGTAGCCATTGGCATAGTAGGTCGATTCGACCGAGAACCGGCCGTTTTCGACCAGCGCGCATTTCGCCGTTGTCCCGCCCATGTCGAAGGCGATCACATTCTTGAATCCGAGCGCGTCGCCGTAAGCCCCCGCGCCGATGCAGCCGCCGATCGGTCCCGATTCGACAAGGGCGATCGGCTGACGGCAGGTGCGCTCGACCGATAAAAGCCCACCATTGGAGCCCATCATGAAGAGCGAGCCCTTGAAGCCTTCGGCCCGAACCTCGCTCTCGAGCTTGCGGATGTAGGCGCTCACCTGCGGCCCGACAAAGGCATTGGCGGCAACCGTCGAGCTGCGTTCATACTCGTACCATTCGCGCGTGAGCTCGGTGCTGCACGTGACGTAAACACCCGGCATCAGCTCCTTGAGCCGCTCCGCCACGGCATTCTCATGCGCCGGATTGGCGTAGGAATTCATGAGGAAGATGGCGACTGCGTCGACGTTGAGGGCGTTCAATCTCTCGGCCAGCTCGTCGAGCTCGTTCAGGGCCAAAGGAATGACGACATTTCCCTTGGCGTCGATGCGCTCCGTCACCTCGAAGCGGCGCTCGCGCGGAATCAGCGGCTCGTCGCGATGATAATAGAGGTCGAAAGGATCGGGGCGATTGGCGCGGGCGATTTCGATCGTGTCGCGAAAGCCGCGCGTCGTTACCAGCGCGGCGCGCGCGCCCTTGCGCTGAACATAGGCATTGATGACAAGCGTCGTTCCGTGGTTGAGAAACGTCGCCTCGTCGGGACGCACGCCTGCTTTCGCGAAGCAATCGAGAATCCCTTCGACGAAATTGCCATAGGTCGTCGGGCTCTTCGTATAAACCACCTTGCCGACGCGGTGGTCGTAAGCGACGAGATCGGTGAAGGTACCGCCGATATCGACGGCCACCACATAAGAGGCTCGCTCATTTCGCTGGGTGTGGTCTGGCATTCGCAAAGCTGCCGGAAAGCGCCGTTACGTCTTTGCAGAGTCGCGGTGAGGCCCAATCTCGCATCCCGCCCCGTCGCGAAACACACTCTCTCTTCATCTGAATCGGCGGCGCGACTGGGCATCCCTCCTTTTTCTGATATATGGAAAATTATAGCGTTTCTTGCTATCCTTTATGAAAGAACAACGACAACCCGTCAAGGCTGAGAATGCCGTACATGACCTTTCTCCGTCCCATCCGATGAATTCGCTCGATTCCAAACCCTCTCGTCGCGGCCGTCCCGCACGGCTCAATCCAACCGAAGCGGGCAATCGCACGGTCATGATCGGCATCGAGCTCCTCAAGATGGTGGCGCAGTGCAAGGAACCGGTGACGCTGACGCAGATCGCCAAGCAGACCGGCATGTCGCCGAGCCGCGTCCATCGCTACGTTGCCAGCCTGAAACAAGCGGGGTTCCTCCGCCAGGACGCGGCGTCGGCGCGTTACGATGTCGGCCCCGCGGCCATCGAGCTCGGCTTGTCCGCGGTTGCACGCATCGATGGCGTACGGCTCGCCGCAGACATCATGGCAAGACTGACGGCCGATACCGGCCTCGTCTCTTATTTATGCGTTTGGGGATCCAATGGCCCCACCGTCATCAAAAGCGAATTCGGCGATGTGCGAACCGCCGTGCGAGTCCGCGAAGGCTCCAATCTATCGATGTTGACGGCGACCGGCCGGATCTTCCTTGCCCATCTGCCGCGTGAGGAAACGCAGCGTCTGCTCGACCGCGACCTCGTGGAGTGGAATGCCGCCACCCCCGCTTCGCGCAACGTTAAAGCGAAGGACTTGGAAAAAATCTGTGCAAAGGTGCGCGCCGATGGGATCGCGCGGACGGTCGGCTTGCGAAACCCGACCTGGACCGCGTTCTCGACCCCCATTTTCCGTCCCGACGGCAAGCTCGCCATGGCGTTGACGCTGATCGGCATTAGCATGCTGTTTAACACACAGCTCAACGGACCTGTCGCTCTGCGCTTGAAAGACGCGTCGCGACTTCTTTCCTCATCGCTGGGGGCGCGCATCTAAAACAACGTGAAAGGGCGTTCTCAGCTTCATCGCTCCAGTGAGGCCGCAAGACCGACGTCGGTCGCGAGAAATCAACCTGGATGATTCTACAGCGAGGCGAAACGGCGCCGGTCCGTCAGCACAGCAACCGAGAGCGTCTTGACCTGGCTTGCGTCCGATGAAAGCACGACGCGCGCATATCGCAGCCCGTCGGTCCCCACGAACACGTCCTGCACGATCCACTCGGACCCGGTCCGCCCAAAGAGACCGGGGTGAATATCGCGAAATCGCTGGCCTGGCTTCGGCTCGTGCTCTGGCTTCATGAACATAATAAGAAGGATAGAGGGGGAGCGATGGAATCGCAAACCCGAGACTGTGTCGAACGGTGGCACTGTGGCATTCCGAGATCCTTTGATTTCGGAATCTTTTCTCGCGCCGAGAAATGAAGTCGCAGCCGGCTTCCTTCCGCACTGCGGTATAAGAGCAAAACCGTCACACTCGAGGCAGGATCGGTAAAGCGCTTTCTGCCACCTTCACCAGCTAGCTTTTAGGGCTTTCCGCGCCAGGGCCGATGCGACCGAGGCTTCGGCGCGTCGCAGAGCTTTGCGTCAGGTCGGTGTCGGAAAGGAATAAAGCGGTGAACGCGCTCATAAATCTGCTCTCAAAATCCGGTCTTCTCGCGAAAGATCTCGATTACCACCTTCTTCG
>CAYMNX010000135.1:0-6879 GCA_964391905.1 uncultured Rhizobiaceae bacterium | reverse complement strand
CGAAGGCGACGGCTTGCGCGGCCCGCTTGCAGGCTTCGGCGACAGAATCGCATCGGCCGCGCAGCTCGAGGCCGAGCTTGCAGACAAGCTCGACGACTACTTCGCGCGCACGCGGCTCGCGCAATTCGATCCGGGCGCCGCGGAGAAGCTCAATCCGCCGCCGACGGTCTACGAGACGCTTGCGAGCGCGACATTGCAGCCCGACGGCGCCGCCGTCGCCGCGCTGCCGCTGGCGCATGTCGCCCCCGGCAAGCCGCTCCCGTTCTGCAGTGGCCTCAATCCCGCCTGGGCGGGCAAGCTCGCGCGCTTTCACGACGAAATCGCAACGCCGCTGATCGGCACGCGCGACAGCCTCAGCGAAGCGGATTGGGAGAACATCAAGGCGCAATTCGCGCCCTATCGCGCTTGGGCCGCGCGCGAGCCGGCGACGCCGGTGGCAAAGCTCGGCATCGAGCGCCTGAAGGCGTTGCTCGATCCCGCGGTCAAGTCGCGGATCGACGCGCTGATCGCGCGCGACAAGGCGCTCGAGCCGCAGATGAACGCGATCGCCGATGTCGAGAAGCTCGTCCGCATGCGGCGCGATCTTCTGCCGCTCCTCAACAATTTCGTCTCGTTCAAGGATTTCTACACGCGGACCGGCAAGGCCGTGTTCCAGGCCGGCACGCTTTATCTCGATGCGCGTAGCTGCGATCTCTGCGTCAAGGTCGGCGATGAGACGAAACATGCCGAGCTCGCGAGCTTGAGCCGCATCTATCTCGCCTATTGCCGCTGCACGCGCGCCGAAGGAAAGGAGACGATGACGATCGCCGCGGCTTTCACCGCCGGCGGCGCCGAAAATCTGCTGGTCGGCCGCAACGGCGTCTTCTACGACCGCAAGGGCCGCGATTGGGACGCGACCATCGTCAAGATCGTCGAGCACCCGATCAGCCTGCGCCAGGCCTTCTGGCTACCCTATCGGCAAGCCGCGCGCTTCATCAGCGAGCAGGTGCATAAAATGGCCGCAGCGCGCGCCGCGGCACAGCAATCGCAAATGGCGCAGACCGTGACGCATGCCGCCGATTCGATCCAAGGCGGTGCGTCCGGCGCGACAGCCGCGACGCCGCAACAACAACAGCAGCAACAGCAGCAGCAGGCTTTCGATGCCGCGCGCTTTGCCGGCATTTTTGCGGCGATCGGCCTCGCCATCGGCGCGATCGGCACGGCGATCGCATCGATCGTGACCGGGTTCCTGCAGCTCGCCTGGTGGCAAATGCCCTTGGCGGTCGCCGGCGTGATTCTCGTCATCTCGGGCCCGTCCTGCATCATCGCGGCGATGAAGCTGCAAAGCCGCAATCTGGGCCCCGTCCTCGACGCCTCGGGCTGGGCGGTCAACACGCAGCTCAAGATCAATCTGCCCTTCGGCCGCGCGCTCACGGCGATGGCGAAGCTGCCCGAGCATGCCGAGCGCGCTTTGACCGATCCCTATGCCGAGAAGAAGCAGCCTTGGGGCTGGTATCTCACACTGGCCCTGATCCTCGTCATTCTCATCGCGCTTTGGCGCTATGGGCTGATCGCGCGCTGGTTCGGGATTTAGGCCGCCGTCACCGCGAGCCCGCTCGGCGGGCGCGGCGATCCAGAGCAGCCACGCAGCCTTGGATTGCTTCGCTGCGCTCGCAATGACGGCGCCTTCTTTCGGCTCTAAGCCGGAAAGACGTGCTTGCCGTCGGCGTCCAGGGGCAAGGGCTTCGCCCACAGCACCTGCTGCATCGCGAGCTCGCCATAGAGATGCGGAAACAAAGCGCCGCCGCGCGAGACTTCCCATTTGAGCGCATCGCCGAGCGTCCCGGCGTCGACCGCGACGAGCACGAGATCGCGCTGTTCGGCGAAATGCTTCGCCGCCGTCTCTTCCGCCTGCGCCGGCGTCGAGAAATGGATATAGCCGTCGGCAAGATCGATGCCGGCGCCGCGAAAGACGCCCCGGCGCTCGGCCTCGCGCCATTCCGCGGCAGCAAGGACTTTGTAGATGATCTGCGGCAAGCGCCCGCTCCTTTTGGTCTTTGAAGCGGCGAGCCTAGCAGGCCGGCACCGGAAAAAAAGGCGCGGCCAGCGGCCGCGCCAGTCCCCCAACTCACTCAGTAACGTCAGCGATCCGTGGCGCTGGGACGGGCAACGCCACCGCAAACAAGATCGGCCGTCGGGGCCGTCAAAAAGGTGCGCATGGCATCGCCTTCCACAAAAATGTAACCGCCACTCCCCCGGCTGTCACTGACGTCACTGACAACGGAGCAAGAACGAGGCCAATTTCGAGAAGTCATAGAACTCAACTTGTTAAGCGTTCTCCGTCGGATTCGATTGTAAAGGTTTCCGACATTCGCGGGCTAAGGCGACAGCGGTTTGTCAAATTTTCCGACAGGCTCAAGCCGAGCGCTTGCGCTTGCGCGGCCCGCAAAAGGCGGTGATCACGCCATGGAGCGTGCGCAGCTCCTGCTCGGTACATTGCGCGCGCTGGAAGAGGTTGCGCAGGTTGCGCACCATCGAGGGGCGCTTCTCGGGATCGCGCATGAAGCCGCTACGATCGAGCTCCTCTTCGAGATGCTCGAAGAAATGGATGAGGCGCTCTTTCGTCGCCGGCACGGAATGGCCGAGCGCCAGCTGCTCCTCCGGCGTGTCGTCGCGGGACAAGAACCATTCATAGCCGACCAGCAGCACGGCTTGGGCAAGATTGAGCGAGGAGAAAGCGGGGTTGAGCGGCACGTTCAAGACCGTATCGGCGAGCGCAATATGCTCGTTGAGGAGACCGGTGCGCTCGGGTCCGAAGAGGATGCCGCAGCTCTCGCCCGTATCGAGGAAGGTGCGGATCTCGCCGGCGGCCTTGCGCGGCGTCAGAATGCGTTTCACCATGTAGCGATCGCGTGCCGTGGTCGCATAGACATGGCGCAAGCCGGCGATCGCTTCCTCGACGCTCGCATAAAGCTGCGCCTTCTCGAGCACCGGATCGGCGCCGCTCGCCGCCGCTTGCGCCTTCTTGTTCGGCCAGCCGTCGCGCGGATTGACGAGGCGCAGATCGGTCAGGCCGCAATTGTACATGGCGCGCGCCGCGGTGCCGATATTTTCCCCTAGCTGCGGCGCGACAAGAATGATCGCAGGCCCACCCCTGACCGCACGACGACGGTGATCCGTTCCAGCCATTACTGAAGCTGACGAGTGAGGCCGAAAGATTCACCCCCTCCCCAACCCTCCCCCTTCGAGGGGGAGGAAGAATTTTTTCGCTTCCCTCCCCCCTTGAGGGGGAGGGCAAGGGTGGGGGGTATCAACCTCATAATCACCCGCGCCCGGCGCGCCACAGCTTGTAGGTGAGGCTGTCATGGAGCGCGTTGTAGGAGGCGTTGATGATGTCGGCGGAGACACCGACCGTCGACCAGGTCGTGCCGTTCTCGGCGCTCTCGATCATCACGCGGGTGATGGCGCGCGTGCCGGCCTGCGGCGTCAGGATGCGCACTTTGAAATCGGAGAGACGCATCTGCTCGAGCACCGGGAAGGCCGGCAACAGCGCCTTGCGCAGGGCGATGTCGAGCGCGTTGACCGGCCCTTCATGGCTTTCGGCCACTTCCATGAACGGCTTGCCGTCGATGCTGCCGGAGACTGTCGCTTCCGATACGGTGACGAGCTCGCCTTTCGCGTTCCAGCGCCGCTCGTCCATGATGCGGAAGCGCTCGACGCGGAAATATTCCGGCACCGAGCCGAGCATGCGCTGCGCCAGCAATTCGAAGCTCGCCTCGGCGCCGTCATAGGCATAGCCCGCGAATTCGCGCGCCTTCACCTCGTCGAGCAGCGCCTCGAGCTTCGGGTGCTTCGCATCGATCGCAACGCCGATGTCGCGCAGCCGCGCGAGAATATTCGAGCGCCCCGCCTGATCCGAGACGACGATGTGGCGCGCATTGCCGACGAGCGCCGGATCGATATGCTCGTAGGAGCGCGGATCCTTCTCGACCGCCGAGACATGGAGCCCGCCCTTATGCGCGAAGGCGCTCTCGCCGACATAGGGCGCGTGGCGGTTGGGCGCATGATTGAGGCGCTCATCCAAGAAGCGCGAGATATGCGTCAGGCGCGCGAGCCCCGCCTCGCTGATCCCGGTCTTGTAGCCCATCTTCACCATCAAGGTCGGGATGAGCGAGACGAGATTGGCATTGCCGCAGCGCTCGCCGAGCCCGTTCAGGGTGCCCTGCACGTGACGCACGCCGGCGCGTACCGCCGCGAGCGCATTTGCGACAGCATGCTCTGTGTCGTTATGGGTGTGGATGCCGAGCCGGTCGCCGGGCACGATTTTCGTGACCTCGCCGACAATGCGCTCCACCTCATGCGGCAAGGTCCCGCCATTCGTGTCGCAGAGCACGATCCAGCGCGCACCCGCCTGGTGCGCCGCCTTGATGCATTGGCGCACATAGTCGGGATTGGCCTTGTAGCCGTCGAAGAAGTGCTCGGCATCGAAAATCGCCTCATCGAGCCGCTCGGCGATGAGCGTCACCGAATCGGCGATCATGGCAAGATTTTCCTCGAGGCTCACGCCGAGCGCGACCTTCACATGGAAATCCCAGGTCTTGCCGACGATGCAGCCGACCTTCGCATTGCTGCCGAGGAGCGTGGCGAGCCCCGGATCGTTCGCGGCGCTGCGCCCGCTGCGCCGCGTCATGCCGAACGCGGCGATGCGGGCATGTCCGAGCTTCGGCAGCTTCGCGAAGAACGCATCATCCGTCGGATTGGCGCCGGGCCAGCCGCCCTCGATGTAGTCGATGCCGAGCTGATCCAGCTCGCGGGCAATCGCAAGCTTGTCGGGCACACCGAAATCGACGCCCTGGGTCTGGGCACCATCGCGCAACGTCGTGTCGTAGAGATAGATCCGCTCGGCTGTCATGCGCCCGGATAGTAGTGGATTGGGCCGAAAAGTCGATGAGTCGTAAGGAGTTGCTGCCATGCTCGAATTTCGGGCGCGGGGCCAGAGCGCGATTGCCCCGGCGCCCAGCCCTCTTTAGAATTGGCATCATCTCGGCGCCGCCAGATTGCGCGCCCAATCACCCTGCAGCTCGAAGCAGGAACCCCGGCAGGAGACCCAGGATGCATATCATCGATTCCCATTTCCACTGGTGGCCGCGCTCGGTTTTCGAGGCGCTGACGAAGCGCAAGGATGTGCCGCGCGCCGCGCCCAATAAGCGCGGCGGCTATGATTTCTGGGGCCCCTCGGGCAAGGAGGAGAAATTTCTCGGCGGCTGGTCCGAATGGTTCGACATCGACGAGCAGCTCGCGCATATGGACAGCCTCGGACATCAGATCGATGTCGTCTGCTCGATCGGGCCTTTCTCGGTCGCCTTCTCCGCGATGGACAAGGTCATGGGCCGCGACTACGCGACCCAATGGAACGAGGAGATGGCCTGGGCGCAGCGCACCCATCCGGGCCGCGTCTGGGCGAGCGCGGCGGTGCCGCTCCTCGACACGCAGACGGCGATCGATGTCGTCGATCATGCGATCAACAAGCTCGGCCTCATGGGCGTCAACCTGCCGGGCAGCGTCGGCCCAGATCCGCGCATCGACCATGAGCGGCTCGAGCCGTTCTACGATTATGTCGAAAAGCTTGGCGTGCCGCTCTTTCTCCACCCGACCGATGCGGTGTTCCAGGACATGCTCGTCGACGGCTATGGCGGCGCCCTGTTCCTGTCTTTGGGCCGCGTCATCGAGGTGAGCACGGCAGCGATGCGCCTCGTCTTCTCCGGCATCATGGAGCGGCACCCCAATCTCAAGATCGTCATGTCGCATACCGGCGGCGCCCTGCCCTATCAGTCGGGCCGCATGGACAAGAACGGCAAGGCGGCGAAGCTGCCGCACGATCCGAGCTACTACATCAAGCGCATGTATACGGATACCGTGTCGCCCCACACGGCCGGCATGAAATTCGCGATCGAGTATTACGGCGCCGATCGCGTGATGTACGGCACCGACTATCCGTGCTGGGACCCGGCGGCCTGCCTCAAATACTTCAATGCGATCGGCCTCAGCCAAGAAGACCAGCACAAGATCTTCTACAGCAACGCCCGACGTATCCTCGGGCTCAAGGACCCGGCGACGGCCGCGCCCGCGCGCGAGACGGCGCTGGCGTAACCGATCCCCCTCGCCCGAACCCTCTCCCCGCGGGGAGAGGGGGACTCGCGCAGCGGGAGGTGAAAGGGCGAGTGCCCCCTACCCCGCCCGCCGCCAGGTCGTGCCGCCTGGACCGTCCTCGAGCAGGATGCCTTTCAAGGCGAGCTCGGTGCGGATGCGGTCGGCCTCGGCGAAATTCTTCGCTTTGCGCGCGGCGTTGCGCGCGGCGATGAGCGTCTCGATTGCGGCCGCATCGCTGTCTTCGCCCTTGAGCCAGGCTTCCGGATCCTGCTGCAGCAAGCCGAGCACTGCGCCCGAGGCGATGAGCTCGCCTTTGAGCCGCGACTTTTCCTCGGCCGATGCCGCCTTGTTGAGGTCGGCCAGCAATTCGTAGAGCACCGCGATGGCGAGCGGCGTGTTGAGATCGTCTTCGAGCGCCGCTTTCACCTTTTCGTTCATCGCCATGGATGTGGCATCGCCCGCCCCGCGCAGCGCCAGATAGAAGCGATCGAGCCCTTGCTTCGCTTGGGCGAGCCGCTCCGAGGTCCAGTCGAGCGGGTCGCGGTAATGGCCCATCAGCATCGCGAGCCGCGCCGCCTCGCCTGGCGCTTCGCTCAGCACGTCGCGGATGGTGCGAAAGTTTCCCTCCGACTTCGCCATCTTCGCGCCGTTCACCATGACGAAGCCGTTATGGAGCCAATAGCGCGCGAAGGGCACGTTCGGATGTGCGCCTTCGCTTTGCGCGATCTCGTTCTCGTGATGCGGAAAGAT
>CAYMNX010000134.1:0-8177 GCA_964391905.1 uncultured Rhizobiaceae bacterium | reverse complement strand
CGAGCCGGTCGCGATCATCAGCAAGGCCACCACCGAGGAGCAGCGCGTGATCGAAACGACGCTGGCGGAAGCGGCCGATGCTGCCGCAGCGGCCGCGATCGAGCCGCCGGCAATCATTGCCGTCGGCCCCGTCGTGCGCCTGCGCCGCGAGCTCGATTGGATCGGCGGGGTCGCCGCGACGACGCTCGGTCCGGCGCAGCGTTAAAGCAGATCTCGATCGAGTGGAATCGCTTTCCTTATCGTCATTCCCGCGCAAGCGGGAATCCAGGGCCGCAAGGCTCCGTCACTTGCCCTGGGTCCCCGCTTTCGCGGGCACGACGAATGACCGTAGTCTTAGTTATTCGGGATGCGCGCTAGCCCTGCGCGCATTGGCCGCTGGAAAAGGGTGGCTTTGTGGCTTATATCCGACTCATGTCGGAGGCGGCCCGCCGCGGGCTTTATATCTTCGTCGCCGCGCTCGCCGTCATTCTGGGCGGCGTCATCTACGAGCAATTCTGGTTGAGCGACGAGGCGGCCGCGCCCGCCGTCGGCGGTCCCTTCACCCTGATCGATCAGAATGGCGTGACACGACACGACAGCGATTTTCGCGGCAAGGTGCTGCTCGTCTATTTCGGATATACCTATTGCCCCGACGCCTGCCCCGCGACCTTGCAGGCGATCAGCGAGACGCTCGATATGCTGGGCGATCAAGCCAAGAAGATTCAGCCGCTCTTCATCTCGGTCGATCCGGCGCGGGACACGCCGGCGCAGCTCAAATCCTATGCCGCGAATTTTCATCCGACGCTGATCGCGCTGACCGGCGCGCCCGACGAGCTGAAAAAAGTCGAGAAGGAATATCACGTCTACGTCGCCAAGGTGCCGCAATCGGGCAGCGACGATTATCTGATCGATCACAGCTCGATCATCTATGTCATGGACGCGAACGGCCGCTATCGCGGCCAAATTCCGACGGGGTTGCCGCCGAAAGTGATGGCGGCATCCATCCAGCGATTCATGTGACACCGCCATGATGGCGGCCTGAGCGCCATGCCCGGGCTCATCATCGCCGCGCCGCAATCGGGCAGCGGCAAAACCATTGTCACTCTGGGCCTGCTGCGGCATCTGCGCCGTCGCGGCCGGCGCGTTGCCGCGGCGAAGGTCGGACCCGACTACATCGATCCAAGCTTTCTCGCCGCCGCTTGCGGCGAGGCTTGCGCGAGCCTCGATCCCTGGGCGCTGCGCCGCGAGACGCTGGCCGCGCGCATCGCCGCGCTCGAAAGCAGCAGCGAGATCGTGCTCTGCGAAGGCGTGATGGGCCTCTTCGACGGCGCCGGCCTCGCCGCCACCGGCTCGACTGCCGATCTGGCACAATATAGCGGATGGCCGGTCATCCTCACCGTCAATCTCGAAGGCCAAGCCGCCTCGGTCGCGGCGCTGATCGAAGGCTTTGCGCGGCATCGCGAAGGGGTGACGATCGCGGGGGTGATCTTCAACCGCGTCGGCAGCGCGCGCCACGTCGCGATGGCAAAAGCTGCGCTCGAGCGCAGCTTGCCGGCGATAAAGCTGCTCGGCTCCATTCCGCGCGATGCGGCGCTCCACCTTCCGTCGCGCCATCTCGGGCTCATTCCCGCCGGCGAGCACGAGCAGCTCGAGCGCTTTATCGATCGCGCCGCCGCCGTGATCGCCGCACATATCGATGTGGGTGCGCTGGTCACGCTGGCGCGGCCATCAACGACCAAGCGCGGCGCCGACACACCGCCGCTGCCGCCGCTCGGCCGCTCGATCGCGGTCGCACGCGATCAGGCCTTCGCTTTCGCCTATGATGCCGTGCTTCTAGGCTGGCGTGCGGCCGACGCGGCGCTCTCTTTTTTCTCGCCGCTCGCCGGCGAAGGCCCGTCGCGCGATGCCGATGCGATCTATCTGCCCGGCGGCTATCCCGAGCTTTTTGCCGGCGCCATCGCTGACAACCGATCGTTTCTCGACGGCTTGCGCCAAGCGGCAGGGCACGGCCGTGTGATCTACGGCGAATGTGGCGGCTACATGGTGCTGGGCGAGACGCTGGTCGATGCGGACGGCACGACCCATGCAATGGCGGGGCTGTTGCCGCTCCGGACCAGCTTCGCGACGCGCAAGCTCCATCTCGGCTATCGCCGCGCGACGCTCGCAGCCGACGCGCCGCTGGGCGGCGCAGGGCAAAGCTTTCGCGGCCACGAATTTCATTATGCGACGATCGCCGCCGAAGGCGGCGCCGCGCCGCTCTTTCGCGTCGCGGATCCCGATGGCGCGACGCTCGACCCCATGGGGCAACACGTGGGCCGGGTGATGGGCTCCTTCGTCCACCTTACGGATCGGGAATAGAAGCTCAGACCCGATCAGGCGGCCCAAGATCACAATATAGCAGACGGAATGATAATATGCTAGATAGCAGACGGGGTCGGCGAACTTTGCCCTGGCAACGACGTTGGGACTAGAGCATATGAGTGACATTCGACGGCGCGATCTCGGACTCTTCGTCGCGGCGACAGCCCTCGCCGCCGGCTTGCCCTTTGGCAATACCGCGCAGGCGAAGTCGATCACCCTCCTCAATGTCAGCTACGATCCGACGCGCGAGCTCTACAAGGCGATCAACGCCGCCTTCGCCGCGGATTGGAAAGCGAAGACGGGCGACGACGTGACCATCAATCAATCGCATAGCGGCTCCGGCGCGCAAGCGCGGGCAGTCATCGACGGCTTGCCCGCCGATGTCGTCACTTTGGCGGTCGCATCCGATATCGACGCCATCGCGACGAATGCCGAGTTGCTGCCGAAGGATTGGCAGAAGCGCCTGCCCGACAACAGCACCCCCTACACCTCGACGATCGTGTTCCTGGTGCGCAAGGGCAATCCCAAGAACATTCACGATTGGGGCGATGTCGTGAAGAGCGGCGTCCAGGTCACGACGCCCAATCCCAAGACCTCGGGCGGCGCGCGCTGGGCCTATCTCGCCGCCTGGGCCTATGCGGCGCATTTGCCCGGAGCGAGCGAAGACAGCGCCAAGGCCTTCCTCAAAGGGCTTTATAAGAACGTCCCGGTGCTCGACACCGGCGCGCGCGGCTCGACCCTCACCTTCGCGCAGCGCGGCATCGGCGATGTCCTCCTGTCATGGGAGAACGAGGCCCATCTCGTGCTCGACGAGTTCGGCGCCGATAAATTCGACATCGTCTATCCGTCGTCCTCGATCCTGGCCGAGCCCCCGGTCGCGGTGGTCGACCGGAATGTCGACCGGCACGGCACGCGCGCGGTCGCCGAGGCTTACCTCAACTTCCTCTACACGAAGCCGGCGCAGGAGATCGAGGCGAAGAGCCACTATCGCCCGCGCGATCCCGAGGTCGCGGCCCGGTTCAGCGCCGATTTCCCGGCGCTGAAGCTCTACACCATCGATCAGGATTTCGGCGGCTGGACCCAGGCACAGGCGAAGCATTTCGCCGATGGTGGCGTCTTCGATCAGATCACGATACCCTGACGCCGCCGATGAGTATCGAGTCGAGCGTTAAAGCGCCGTGGCGCGCGGGCAGCGCGTTACCTGGATTCGGGCCGACGCTCGGCTTTACCCTTCTTTATCTCTCCGTGATCGTGTTGTTGCCCCTCGCCGCGCTGGTGCTGCGGCCGTGGAGCCTCGGTTGGCACGGCGTTCTCGCCGCGATCACGGCGCCGCGCGTTCTCGCCGCCCTGCGCGTCTCCTTCGGCGCCGCCTTCATCGCCGCGGCGATCAACGCGATCTTCGGCCTCATCGTCGCCTGGGTCATGGTGCGCTACCGCTTTCCGGCAAAGCGCTTCGTCGATGCCTTGATCGATCTGCCCTTCGCGCTGCCGACCGCCGTCGCCGGGATTTCGTTGACCGCGCGCTATGCGCCCAATGGCTGGGTCGGCAGCCTGCTGATGGCGGCCGGCGTCAAGGTCGCCTTCACGCCGCTCGGGATCATTATCGCGCTCACCTTCATCGGCCTGCCCTTCGTCGTGCGCACGCTCGAGCCGGTGCTCGAGGAATTGGACCGCGAGCATGAGGAGGCGGCCGCCACCCTGGGCGCAACGCGCGCGCAAACCTTCCTCCGCGTGATGCTGCCGGCGGTGGCGCCGGCGCTCGTCACCGGCAGCGCCCTCGCCTTCGCGCGCGGCGTCGGCGAATACGGCTCGGTCATCTTCATCGCCGGCAATGTGCCGATGGTGTCGGAGATCGCGCCGCTGCTGATCGTCATCAAGCTCGAGCAATATGATTATGCCGGGGCCGCCGCCATCGGCATGGCGATGCTCGCGGCCTCCTTTGCGATGCTGCTGACGATCAACCTGCTTCAGGTCTGGGCGGGCAAGCGCCAATGAGCGATCCGGCGATCGAGCGGCACGCGCGACCGCGCGGCGCCTTGGAGGAGCCGCGCCTCGTCCGGCTGCTGCTGATCGGCGCGGCGCTCGCCTTCATCGGTCTTTTCCTGGTGCTGCCGCTCGTCAGCGTTTTCGTCGAAGCGCTGCGCCGCGGGCTCGGCGCCTATATCGCCGCGATCGGCACGCCCGAGGCGATCTCGGCGATCAGCCTCACCCTCCTGGTGGCGGCGATCGCCGTGCCGCTCAATCTCGCCTTCGGGCTGGCCGCATCCTGGGCGATCGCCAAGTTCGATTTTCCCGGCAAGAGCCTGCTCGTCACGCTGATCGATCTGCCCTTCTCGGTGTCGCCGGTGATCGCCGGCCTCATCTACGTGCTGGTCTTCGGCACGCGCGGCTGGTTCGGCCCGCTGCTCAGGACGCTCGACCTCCAGATCATCTTCGCGGTGCCGGGCCTCGTCCTCGCGACCATCTTCGTCACCTTCCCGTTCGTCGCGCGCGAGCTGATCCCGCTGATGCAGGAGCAGGGGCGCGAGGAGGAAGAGGCGGCGATCTCGCTCGGCGCCTCGGGCCTCAAGACCTTTCTTCGCGTTACCTTGCCCAATGTGAAATGGGGCCTGCTCTACGGCGTGTTGCTTTGCAATGCGCGCGCCATGGGCGAATTCGGCGCCGTCTCGGTCGTGTCGGGCCATGTGCGCGGCCTCACCAACACCATGCCGCTTTATGTGGAGATACTCTATAATGAGTACAATTTCGTCGGAGCTTTCGCCGTCGCCTCGCTCCTCGCCGGACTTGCGCTTTGCACCCTCGCCATCAAAACTATCCTCGAATGGCGATACGGCGCGGAAATCGCCGCAAACAATCGGCACTGACGGAGCATCGATGTCCTTGGCGGTGACAGGCTTGAGCAAGCGCTTCGGCCCGGCCGCCGCTTTGAACCATGTCGATCTGACGGTGCCGCCGGGTGCGTTCTTGGCGCTCTTGGGTCCGTCGGGCTCGGGCAAGACGACGCTGCTCCGCATCCTCGGCGGGCTCGAGCAAGCCGATGAAGGCCGCGTCGTGTTCGAGGGCGAGGATTGGCTGAGCGTGCCGGCGCGCCGCCGCCGCGTCGGCTTCGTCTTCCAGCACTACGCGCTCTTCCGCCATATGAGCGTCGCCGAGAACATCGCCTTCGGCCTGAAGGTGCGGCCGCGCCGCCAGCGCCCGGCGAAAGCGGAGATCGCGCGCCGCGTCGAGGAGCTGTTGTCGCTGGTGCAGATGGACGGGCTCGGCCGCCGCTACCCGGCGCAGCTTTCGGGCGGCCAACGGCAGCGCGTCGCGCTGGCGCGCGCCCTCGCCATCGAGCCGAAGATGCTGCTGCTCGACGAGCCCTTCGGCGCGCTCGACGCGAAAGTGCGCAAGGAGCTGCGCCGGTGGCTCTACAACCTCCATGAGCGGCTCGGACTGACGACGATCTTCGTCACGCATGACCAGGAAGAAGCGCTCGACCTCGCCGACGAGGTCGCCGTGATGCATGACGGGCGCGTCGACCAGGTGGCGTCGCCGCAAGAGATCTATGCAAATCCGCAGACCGCCTTCGTCGCCGAATTCCTGGGCGGCTCCAACCGGCTTGCGGGGCGCGTCGCGGGCGGGCGCTTCATTGTCGACGGCACGCCGCTGCCGCTCGGCACGGCTTGCATCGCCGAGGGCGCGGCGGTCGCTTTCATCCGCCCGCATGAATTCGCCCTCGCCGTCGATAACGAGCCCGCGATCACCGCGACCGTCACCAATGTTCTCGCCGCCGGGGCGCAGCTGCGCCTCGACTGCCGGCGCCCCAACGGCGAGCCGCTCGAAGTGGCCTTGCCGCCCGGCGCCGCGGTGCCGCCGCGCGGTCACACGGTGCGGCTCAAGATTCTCGCGCAGCGCATGTACCCCGCGCGCTGATCCGCGGCGCCGCGAGCCCCCCTCATCGATCCATCTTCCGCCCGCGACGGAAGATCGGTTAGACTTTCGCGTTGTGGCTGACGCGTCTTCCGCTTCCCTCAACTCGCCTGCGAGCTGGACCTATGCCGGCGGCGAGATCGCGCTGCGATTTTGCCCGCATCCGCGGGCGCGGCGCATGGCGCTGCGAATCGATGCAACCGGAGAAGCGGTCGAGCTGGTGCTGCCGCGCCGCGGCTCGCGCAGCGAGGCGCTGCGCTTCCTTGAAGCCAATCGGCCGTGGGTCGAAAAGCGTCTTGCCGCGCTGCCGCCGCGCATCGTCTTCGCCGATGGCGCGGTGGTGCCGATCCTCGATCGCCCGCATGTCATTCGCCATGTCGGAGCGCAGCGCGGACACCGCCCCGCCTGGATCGAGGATGGCGAGATTCGCGTCAGCGGCGATCCGGCGTGTCTTGCGCGCCGCGTGCGCGATTTTCTGCGCGACCTCGCCAAGCGCGAGCTCTCCGCGCGTGCGCATGCGCTTGCGGCGTCGATCGGCCAGAAGGTGCGACGCGTCAGCGTGCGCGATACCACGACGCGTTGGGGCAGCTGCGCTCAGAGCGGGAACCTGTCCTTTTCCTGGCGCCTCATCTTCGTGCCCGAAGCCGTGCTCGATTATGTCGTCGCGCATGAGGTGGCCCATCTCATCGAGATGAATCACAGCGTGCGCTTCTGGCGCGTGGTCGCGCGGCTTCATCCCGAGCCGAAGGCGCAGCGCCTATGGCTGCATCGCCATCGCGCGCGGCTGCTGCGGATCGGCTGAGCCCTGCCGGCGGCTATGGCGCGCGCGCCGCGGCGACGGGCGGCGCGGTCGCCAAGCCGAGACGGCGCTGCATCCAGACCAGCAAGATAAGGCTCGGCACGCAGATGATCGTCGCGAGCAGGAAGAAGGACATCCAGCCGAGCTGGTCCACGAGCCAGCCGCTCGGCGCCGACAGGAAGCGGGCGGGAACGGCCGCGAGCGAGGAGAAGAGCGCGTATTGCGTCGCCGTGAAGGCGGCGTTGCAGAGGCTCGAGAGATAGGCGACGAAGGCGGCCGAGGCCATGCCGCCGGTGAAGTTCTCGCCGAAGATCGAGAGGGCCAGCATGACATTGCTCTGGCCGGCGACGAGCAGCGCGATATAGAGCAAGTTCGACAGCATCTGCAGCACGCCGCCAAACAACAGCGCGCGCATGATGCCGAGCCGCGCGACCGCCGCGCCGCCGGCGGCGACGCCGCTCAAGGTGGCCGCGAGGCCGACGAGCTTGCCGATATCGCCGACATCGATCTTGCTGAAGCCGAGCTCCTGATAGAGCGTATTCGCCATGGTCCCGGCCATCGCCTCGCCGAGCTTGTAGAGCACGATGAAAATGAGGATCACCAGCCAGCCGCGGCGCTGCATGAAATCGGCAAAGGGCTCGATGACGGCTTGGCGCATCCACATGCCGAGGCGCGCGCCGCGGCTTCCTGCATGCGGCGCGGGAAGAGCGGCCGCAGGAATTTGGGGCTCGCGCGTCATCAACACGCTGACGATGCCGACCAGCATCAGTCCCGCCATGACCGTATAGGCGAAGTGCCACCCGCCCCATTCCGCAGCATTGAACGCACCGGTGCTTCCGGCGAGCGTGCCGATGCGATAGCCCCATTGCGTTGCCGCGGCGCCGGCCCCCTGCTCTTCCGGTGCGAGGAGCTCGATGCGATAGGCGTCGATGACGATATCCTGGCTCGCCGAGAGAAAGGCGACGATCACCGCGAGCGCGGCGGTGGTGCCAAGCGCCGTCGCCGGGTCGGTGCGGCCGAGCGCGAAGATCGCCCCCATCAGCGGCACTTGAATGGCGAGCGCCCAGCCGCGCCGCCGCCCCAAATGCCGCGTCAGCAGCGGCAGCGGCATGCGATCGATGACAGG
>CAYMNX010000133.1:0-2694 GCA_964391905.1 uncultured Rhizobiaceae bacterium | reverse complement strand
TCGCAACGTTTTCGATCATCTGTTGGCCATTGATTGTTAGTGGTGTCTTGCTTTGCGCATTGGCCACCAAGGTGCGGCAACCTTTGCGCCGCCGGATTGGAATCTTAGCAATTCTCTTGATAGCTGTTCCGATAGCGCTGTTGGAATGGTTTTATGAAGACTGGGTCGCGGTAGCCATCGACCAAGATATTTTCTTTATCCTCCTTGGCTCCGGTGCCTTGTACTGGGCGCTTTTCTATTCTGGAAACGACCAGAGACGTTTCCAAAAAATCTTTGCGATCGTGTTCGGAATCTGTGGCGTCGGATTCGGATCTTATTTCGTCACAGGTGATTTCCTGCTCCCCCGTCGAGCCGCAATTGGCGTCGTCGAGAGAGTTGTGCGGCCAGCACGGCACTTGCCGGAAATATATATCGATGGTCAGCGATATAACATCACGAACGATCTTCTTGTCTCAATTAGCGTGGGCCAGCGCATTCTCATTCAGTACGGCGTTAGCTCGAAGATAGTTTTTCTCGTGAAGCCGTTGTCATAGCTCAATTGAGCGGGGGGCAGGAATGAGCGCTGCCGAACATTGGGGTCAGAGTGGATTTCGCGCCCAGATAATTCGGCAGGAACGAATCGGGTGCGGTGAATCCGCTCTGACCCGAATTTCGCTACTCCCTACTTTTTTGCAAGTTCGGTACTCGATTAGGGATGACGCAGTAGCGTGGTGAGATAGTCCTTGATTCTCGTGTCCCACGCACGCCAGTTATGAAGAGCGTTTGGCGGCAAATAGTAGGTTAGACCGATCGTCTGAAATATCGTGTGTCCCTCGCAATAGCTCCGTTCACAAATGTACTCCACGAGCGCGCGCCGATTGGGTCCGAGACCGATATAGTCGAGACGGCCGGCTACAAGAGGGAAGGGTATTAAATCATTTGTATCCGGCTCAAGTGTCGCCGATGGCGCGTGCTCTAGATAGTCGCTTGCAAGTTTGATTAAGGATCGAGGGGGGCCATCATTGTCGGCACTGAGATTAATGACAACATCTCTTCCGAATGATGTATTTCCGATGCTCAACTCCCTATGTTCAAGGGCGTCATTGCAAGGCGAAAGGTATGTGATTGAGTCGCGTGCTATTTCGAACGTTTCGTCGCCGATTTTGATACGTCGTGAGGGTTCTTCGCCCGGCCGACAGAACATTGATTGAGCATTTTCAGTCGAATATTCGAAGAGTGATTTTCCCAGTGCCGTTTCTGGCAACGCGTCGACGCTCAAAGCAATGGACACAACCGCGAGTGCGAGCGCGATGCGGAGAAATCTCGTCACTCGCTGAGCGAGATATGGCATCAAATAAATTTCCTAATGGCGTAGTTCTTTGGAAAGTCGAACAAATATTAGTTTGGAAATAATTAAGCTTTGATCAGACAATCACTCGCTGGAAGGCTCACCCGATCTTCACCAACGCGTGCCGCTTCTTGCCGGCCGACAGTTTGATCACGCCTTCGGCATTTGCATCGGCCGTCGTCACCACGCGCTTCTCGTCGCTCACCACCTGATCGTTGATGCGCGCGCCGCCGCCGCGCACGAGGCGCCGCGCTTCGCTGAGGCTCGGCGCGAGGCCGGCGCGGTGGAAGAGTTGGAGCGCCGCCACGCCCGCCTCGAGCTCGCCGCGCGGCACCTCGATCACCGGCAGATCCTCGCCGATGCCGCCCTCGGCGAAGACGCGGCGCGCGGTCTCGGCCGCGGCTTGCGCCGCCTCCGCGCCATGGCAGAGCTTCGTCGCCTCGTTGGCGAGCACGATCTTCGCCTCGTTGATGGCGCTGTCCTTCAAGGCTTCGAGCCGCGCGATCTCATCCATCGGCAATTCGGTGAAGAGGCGGAGGAAGCGGCCGACATCCGCATCCTCGGTGTTGCGCCAGAATTGCCAGTAGTCGTAAGGGCTGAGGCGCTCGGCGTTGAGCCACACCGCGCCCTGCGCGGTCTTGCCCATCTTCGCGCCCGAAGCGGTCGTGACGAGCGGGGAGGTGACGCCGAAGAGCTCGCGCTCCTCGATGCGGCGGCCCAATTCGATGCCGGAGACGATATTGCCCCATTGATCGGAGCCGCCCATCTGCACGCGGCATTGATGGCGCCGCGCGAGCTCCAAGAAGTCGTAGGCCTGCAGCACCATGTAGTTGAATTCGAGGAAGGAGAGGGGCTGCTCGCGCTCGAGCCGCAGCTTCACGCTGTCGAAGGTGAGCATGCGGTTGACCGAGAAATGCCGCCCGACCTCGCGCAGGAACGGGATGTAGCGCAGCTCGTCGAGCCAGAGCGCGTTGTTGGTCATCACCGCGTCGCTCGGCCCTTCGCCGAAGGTGAGGAAGCGATCGAAGATGCGGCGGATGCCCGCCATGTTCGACGCGATCTCCTCGTCGGTGAGGAGCTTCCGCGCCTCGTCCTTGCCGGAAGGGTCGCCGACCTTGGTGGTGCCGCCGCCCATCAACACGATCGGCTTGTTGCCGGTCTTCTGCCAGAGCCGCAGCAGCATGATCTGCAAGAGGCTCCCGACATGCAGGCTGTCGGCGGTGCAGTCGAAGCCGATATAGGCCGTCACGGGCCCGGCGGCGAGACGCGCATCGAGCGCGTCGCGGTCGGTCACTTGATGGATGAAGCCACGCTCTTCGGCGGCTTTGAGGAAGGTGGAGCGGGCGGAGGACATGGGAGCGCGGTTT
>CAYMNX010000132.1:0-19334 GCA_964391905.1 uncultured Rhizobiaceae bacterium | reverse complement strand
CGCGACGGCATCACCGGCCCGCGCAAAGCCGGCATGATCGGCTTTGCCACCTTGCGCGGGGGCGACAATCCCGGCGAGCATCGCGTCCTCTTCGCCGCCGAGGGCGAGCAGGTGGAATTGGCGCATCGCGCGACGAGCCGCCGCGTCTTCGCGCGCGGCGCGGTCACGGCGGCGCAATGGCTCGCCGCCAAGCCGCCAGGGCTCTACGCCATGAAGGACGTGCTGGGGCTATAGCCCGCAGCGCCGGTGGCGCAGTTGCGGGCCTTGAGCCAGCAACGCCGGTGGAGCAGTTGCGGGCCAACATCAGACCAAGACCGTGGTCTTGGCCTTGTAGGCGCAGAGCTTCCGCACCACGCAGATCGGGCATTTGGGCTTGCGCGCGACGCAGATATAGCGCCCATGCAGGATCAGCCAGTGATGCGCGTGCTGGACATATTTCTTCGGCACCACCTTGAGGAGCTTGTCCTCGACCGCGCGCGGCGTCGTGCCGCGGGCAAGGCCCGTGCGGTTGGCGACGCGGAAGATATGCGTGTCGACGGCGATGGTCGGCTCGCCGAAAGCGACGTTGAGAACGACATTGGCGGTCTTGCGCCCGACGCCGGGCAAGGATTCGAGTGCCTCACGGTCGCGCGGCACCACGCCGCCATATTGCTCGACGAGGATGCGCGAAAGCGCGATCACATTCTTCGCCTTGGTGTTGAAGAGGCCGATGGTCTTGATGAAGCCTTTGAGGCGCGTCTCGCCGAGATCGAGCATCTTTTGCGGCGTGTCGGCGAGCTCGAACAGCGGCTCGGTCGCCTTGTTGACCGAGGCATCGGTTGCCTGCGCCGAGAGCACGACCGCGACCAGCAGCGTATAGGGGTTGATGAATTCGAGCTCGGTCGTGGGGTCGGGCCGGTCCTTGGCGAGGAGGCGGAAGAATTCGTCAACGTTCTGAGGCGTCATGCGGGGGCCCATCCTAATGTCACGACCGCGAAGGACCAGCCCTGATCGCGCCGCCCTCGCATGATAATGCCAAGAAAATGCCCGGATTTTACCGCGAAAGCGCTCGGCCGCGTCTTTACGACGCCTCTCCACGGAGCAGCGCTGATTTGGAGGATGGTATGGGAAAGATTTTGATGGCTTTTGCGGTCGCCGGCGTGTTGTCGGGAAGTCTCGCCGATCATGCGGCGGCGGCGCCGGCACCAAGCCGGCCCGACGTCGGCGCGCCGAGCAACATCATCGAAGCCGCCGTCCATTGCGGCCCGAAGGCGCGCTATATTCGCGGTCACCGTGACGCGCATGGCCGCTACATTCGCGGCCGCTGCGTCCGCATCCATCGCTGAGCGAGAGCGGGGGCGGCGCTGAAAAGTGCGCCGCTTTTGCTTTGCCTCTCGGCTCGTCCGCCTCTAGATTTTCATCCATGGCCGACGCGCCGTCCGATCAGGTCTTCTTCGCTGCGACGCTCTCGCCGCATCGCAGCTTGCCGCCCCGGGGCTTCTTCTGGGTGATGATGGTGCTGGCCGGCGGCAGCTTTTGCGCGAGCCTTGGATGCGTGATCGCGGGGGCTTGGCCGGTGACCGGCTTCTTCGGCCTCGATGTGGCGCTCGTCTATCTCGCCTTCCGTCTCAGCTATCGCAGCGCGCGCCAGATCGAGAATGTGCGGCTGACGCAAGCAGCGCTCGATGTCGAGCGCGTCAGCATCCGGGGCGACCGGCGGCGTTGGCGGTTCGAGCCGTTCTGGCTGCGGGTGGTATTCGAGGAAAGCGACGAGGGGCAGCAGAACCGGCTGCTTCTTGCCTCGCACGGCAAATCCATGACCCTCGGCGCGTTCCTCAGCGCGCCCGAGCGGCGCCGGCTGGCGCTGGGGCTCAAGACAGCGCTGGGCAATTGGCGCAGCGCTTTGCGGAATTCTACAAATTAGGTAGGACGGGGTTGCGGCGCTGCCGCCTCGACCCTGCGCGAGCGAAATATGGCCCTCCCGCGGCATTGAGTGTTATCCTCCGCTAAAATGCGTTTGAGGAGGGAGCACAATGCCTGTCGCCAAGGTCAAGGATATCGCCTGGGGCCGCATCCGGTCCCCCGATCTCGATAAGCAGGAAGAGTTCCTGCTCGATTTCGGCATGGTTCGCGCCGCGCGCACCAAAGACAAGCTGTTCATGCGCGGCACCGATCCAAACCACCATCTCCACGTCACGGAGCTCGGCCCGCCCGGTTTCATCGGCCTCGCCTACTATGCCGCGAGCGAGGAGGACCTCGAGAAGCTCGCGCGCGTGCCGGGCGCCTCGCCGGTCGAGAGCATCGACGAGCCCGGCGGCGGCAAGCGCGTGCGCCTCACCGAGCCGACCGGCTATCAGGTCGAGGTGGTCTGGGGCTTGGAGAAGGTCGATCCGCTGCCGGTGCGGCCCAACATCATCAATTGGGGCACCGAGAAATATCGGCGCGCCGGCGACCTTTGCCGCCTGACGCAGGGACCCTCGCAAGTCAAGCGCATCGGCCATGGCGTGCTCACCACGCCCGACATCAAAGCCTCGCTCAAATGGTTCCGCGAGACGTTGGGCTTCATCTGCTCCGACGATGTTTGGGCCGGCGATCCCGACCATCTGATCGGCTCGTTCAATCGTTGCGATTGCGGCGACGAGTATGTCGATCATCACGTCTTCTTCGCCATCGAGTCGCCGAAGAAGGGCCTCAACCACCTCTCCTTCGAGGTGCATGATTTCGACGACGTCATGGTCGGCCATGAATATCTAAAGAAGAAGGGCAAGTACGAGCACATGTGGGGCATCGGCCGTCACGTGCTGGGCAGCCAGATTTTCGACTACTGGGCCGATCCTTGGGGCCGCGTCCATGAGCATTGGACGGACAGCGACGTGCTCAATATCCACACGCCCTCCAACTCGCTGCCGGCGCATGAGGCGCTCAACTCGCAATGGGGCGAGCCGGCGCCGCAAAAATTCATCAATCACACTTCGCCCTGACGCCCGCGGGTCGACGCGAGCGCACCATAAGATCAAACCGGCCCCTCTCGGGGCCGGTTTTCTATTCAGCGGAACTGCAACGGGATGACGATGTTGAGGCCCGGCGCGACGGGTGGCGGCGCCGCGTAGACGGGCGGCGGCGCATAGACATAGCTCGGCGCGTAGACACGCGGAGCCGGGTGCGGGTGGTGGTAATGCGGCCGCACATACCGCCGGGGAGGAGGACCATGGTGGTGATCATCGGCAAAGGCCGGCGTGATCAGGCTGGTTGCCGCGAGCACGGCGATAAGCGCCGCCATTTTTTTCAAGATTCGCGTCTTCATCGGAACTTCTCCTGGCAAAGCGCTCAGCCGTTTGACGGCTTTGTTCCGTTCGAATGCTTCGTGTGCGTCGGGTGCGTTGCCGTGTGCGCGCGGACGCGTTGATTGAAGACATTGTCCGCGACTTTTTTCTGCGCATCCGGCATTTGGTCGTAGAGTTGCTCGAAGGCGGGCACGAGCTTTGCCATTCCCTCCGCATGCGCTTGCGTGATCTCTGCATAGCTCTGCAGATTGTCGACCGCCGTCATCGATTTGGCTTTCTGGCGGCGTTGCTGGAGCAAGGTCGAGATCTGTTGCTCGTTGTCGCGGATGACCTGCGCCAGGTTTTTCCACTGGTCCTCCTGGGCAGCGGTGATCTTCAGTTGATCATGAAGCCGCTTCAGCCGCGCTTCGACTGCCGCATCGCTATGCCGCCCGCGCGCCGCGGGTGCCGGCGCGGAGGGCGTTGCGGACTCGGGCGCCGGTGCGCTCGGCGCAGCGCTTGGCGGCGCCGACGGCGCGGGACTTGGCGTTGCTTGAGCAAAGGAAAGCGGCGCTTGGAAAAGCACGCCTATGCCCAGTGCCGCAGCAGCGGTAAGGGTCGTGAGCTTGCGCAAATGTAAGTCGGTGTTCATGCGTCATCTGCCTTTGTTGTCGTTGCGCGAGTTAAGGTGGAACTGTTGAAGGCTGGGCGTGACCAAACTGTGTCTCTCGTTCGGCAATAAAACGGCCGGGCTTCGCTTCCTTTTCCGTGACAAATATTTAACGCTGTGACGCGATGGATCACGCGATGGGAGATCTTCCTCGCCCGTTATCGAGGGGCGCGCATCACGCGCGTCCTCATAACGGAGATCGCGATGACCCGCAAACAGGGAACGACGACGAAGGTCCGACATTTCTCGGCGCTGATCGCCGCGCTGGCATTGGTCGTGGCATTGACGGGATGCGTCGTGTACCCGGCGGGTCCGCGCTACGGCTACTACGGCCACCCTCATTATTGGCACGGTTGGCGCTAAGCCGCTCGCCGTCTCGGATCGCATAGTCCAATCAGCACTTTTTACGTCACCCCGGGGCTCGTCCCCGGGGTTCTTTCTATTGTCGCGCCACGCGCGGCGGGAATGATCCGCGCGTGATCGAGCATCGCATGCGCAATCTCGCGCTCGCCCATCACCACCCTATCGGCGCCGAAGGCGACGAGCTGATCGATCTCGGCATCGAAATGCGCCCGCGCGATGATTTCGAGCTTCGGGTTGACGGCGCGCGCATGCTTGATGATCTGGCACGCTTCGAAAGCATTGGGAATCGCGACGAGCAACAGCCGCGCGGCCGCCAGATTGGCGGCATCGGCGACGCGATTGTCCGCCGCGTTTCCCGCGATCATCTCGATACCGGCGGCGCGCAACCGCTTGGTCGCCTCCGCGCCATCCTCGATGACGAGAAAAGGCCATCCTGCTTCCTTGAGCCCATCGCTCACGACCTGGCCGACGCGGCCATAGCCGACGAGAACCGCGTGATCGTGGAGGCTCGTGGGCCGAAGCTCCTCTTCCGCAGCGTGACGCAGCTCGGCGGGGGCTTCCGCCCCCGCCTCGTGCCGCTCGAGCCAGGCGCGGACGCGCTCGAGGACAGCGAATAGAATCGGATTGGCGAGAATCGACAGGATCGCCGCGCCGAGGATGAGATCGCGCGCATGCGTCGGCAGTAGGCCGATTCCGATACCGAGATCGGCGAGGATGAACGAAAACTCGCCGATCTGTGCGAGGCTGGCAGAAATGGTGAGCGCGGTTGCATTGGGATGGCCGAACAGCCGGACGATGCCGAAGGCGGCGAGAGACTTGCCGACGAGGATGATCAGCAGCGTCAATAGCAATGCGAGAGGTTCGCGCAAGATCGTGCCGGGGTCGAAGAGCATGCCGACCGAAACGAAAAACAGCACGGCAAACGCATCGCGCAGCGGCAGGGACTCTTCGGCGGCGCGTTGGCTCAATTCCGATTCGCTCAAGACCATGCCGGCAAAGAACGCGCCGAGCGCAAAGGAGACGCCGAAAAGCTCCGCAGCCACGAAAGCAACGCCGAGAGCGACCGCCAGCACGGCCAGGCGGAACAATTCGCGCGAACCGGTATGCGCAATGTAGTGCAGGAGAGCCGGAATGAGGCGGCGGCCGATGACGAGCATCACCGCGACGAACAGCGCCACCTTGCCGAGCGTGATGCCCAAGGTGATGGCGATCCGCGCGGGCGAGCCGGCGGCACCGCCGTGCAGCGCATCGGCCACCGCCGGCAGCAGAACCAGGGCCAGCACCGTTGCGAGATCCTCGACGATGAGCCAGCCCACGGCGATGTGACCTCGCTCGGTCTCGACGAGCCGGCGCTCCTGCAAGGCGCGCATCAGCACGACGGTGCTGGCAACCGACAGCGCCAGACCGAAGACAAGCCCCGCCGACAGGCCCCAGCCGAGCCCCAAAGCGAGGCCGGCCCCCATCACCGTCGCAACGCCGATCTGCGCGAGCGCACCCGGCAGCGCAATGCCGCGAACGGCGAGCAGATCCTTGAGCGAGAAATGGAGGCCGACGCCGAACATCAGCAGGATGACGCCGATCTCGGCGAGCTGCGCCGCCAGGTTCTGATCCGCGACATAGCCCGGCGTCGACGGGCCGACGACGACGCCCGCCAGCAAATAGCCGACGATCGGCGAAGTCTTCAGGCGATTGGCAATGGTCCCGAAGACGAAGGCAAGAGCGAGCCCGATGACGATCGTCGCAATGAGGGTCGAAGAATCATGCGCCATGCGCCTCGGCCGTTCTCTACCAGGTTCGATTGATGGGCTCGTTTAAGACTTATCAGACAACAAGCCCGCAAGGAAATACGAGAGAACGCGGGGTTCCGGCCTCGGGCGCCCCGGCGATGATCCGGCATGAGCGGAGCGCGGCCTCGTGAGGCGGCCGCCGCCGTCTTCGCATGGATGATGTGGGGAGCGAGGCGCGGCGGCGCTGTCGAGATGAGCCCTCGCGGCACTGAGCCGCGACCGCTGCGCCCCTGCGCCCCGCGCGGTCGTCGGCCGGATCGGGATGCGCGATAAAGGGGCACAGCGACAAAGCCGCCCGTCAGTCATTCTTTTCAAAAGCTTAGAGCGAGACCAAGAGATGGTGGTTCATGCGACTGATTTGCATTTGCATAAGCGACATTTTTGTGTATCGTCGCCTGCGAGTTAGTCGCAGTTGGTGAGCCCTTCCATGTATGTCTGTCTTTGCAACGCCTTGACGGAACGCCAGGTCCGGCACGCCGCGTCGACCGGCACGGACTCGCCCGAGGCGGTCTATCGCTCGCTCGGGACGGCGCCCAAATGCGGCAAATGCATTCCGACCGTTGCCTGCATTCTGCGCGAGCAGACGAGCGAGGATAAGGTCCCGGCTCTCGCCTGAGCAAGGCGCTCGCTTTGCGCCGCGCCGCGCCTTGCTTTAGGGTTGGGGGAGGCAAATTGAGAGCGAGACGGACAGTATGCGCGGCGATCCAACGGTGCTTCAGCACCTCAATAAGATTCTCAAGAACGAGCTGACCGCCATCAACCAGTACTTTCTGCATTCGCGGATGCTGGACAATTGGGGCGTCACCAAGCTCGGCAAATATGAGCGCAAGGAATCGATCGACGAGATGAAGCACGCCGATCGCCTGATCGAGCGCATCCTGTTCCTCGAGGGCCTGCCCAATCTCCAGGATCTGGACAAGTTGCTGATCGGCGAGGATATCGCCGAGATCCTCGACTGCGATCTGCGGCTCGAGCTGAGGGGGCTGGACGATCTGCGCGCGGCGATCGTTCATTGCGAGAATGTCCGCGATTTCGGCACCCGTGATCTGCTGACCGAAATCCTCGACGCCGAGGAGGATGCGGTCGACTTCATCGAGACGCAGCTCGATCTCATCAAGAAGACCGGCATCCAGAACTACGTTCAGCTGCAGTCCGAGAGCGCGGAGTAGCGCGCCGCTGCGGCGGCTGCCGCCTTAGAAGCTCGTGCCCGGCGCCGAGCCGTGATAGATCGGCACATGCGCCCAGCCATAGCCGGGATAATAGGCGCAGGCCGCGGTTTCGCCGGGCGGCGGCGGGGTATCGCAGACGGATTCGGGGTGATCGCCAGCGCCGGCGCAAGCCGCCAAAAGCAGCGCCAAACCGGCGAAAAGACAGGCTTTCAGCATTCCAGTTTCTCCAATCCCCCGCCGCTATCTGGGGGTGGCCGGGGGTTCTGCAATGCGCGCGCGGATGCATGGGCCTGCGCAGTGGACGCAGGACGGGTGGCATTGTCGTTCGGCCTTGCCTAGACTTGTTCCTCGGAACGGAGACGCACCTTGGTCGCGCGCATTCGCACGGTCGCATTCCTCGGCATCGATGCGCTCGACGTCGAGGCGCAAGTCACGATCGCCGCGGGGCTTCCCGCTTTCATCGTGGTGGGCCTGCCCGACAAGGCGGTCGCCGAATCGCGCGAGCGCGTGCGGGCGGCGCTGACGAGCATGGGCCTCGCCCTGCCGGCGCGGCGCATCATCGTCAATCTCGCCCCGGCCGATCTCGTCAAGGAAGGCAGCCATTTCGATCTGCCGATCGCGCTGGGGCTGCTCGCGGCGATGGAGGTGCTGCCCGCCGACGAGATCGAGAATTACGTGGCGCTCGGCGAACTGGCCTTGGACGGGTCGCTCTTGCCCGTCGCGGGCGTGCTGCCGGCCGCGGTCGGGGCCCTGGCGCGCGGCCACGGCCTCATCTGTCCCGCGGCATCGGGCGGCGAAGCCGCCTGGGCCGGCGGCCTCGAAATCCTGGCGGCGCCCTCGCTCATCGCGATCATCAACCACTTCAAGGGAACGCAGCTCCTATCGCCGCCAGAACCGCGGGTCGCGACGACGAGCGATGCCGTTCTCGACCTCAAAGACATCAAAGGCCAGGAGACGGCGAAGCGCGCCCTCGAAGTCGCAGCGGCGGGAAATCATAATCTCTTGATGATCGGGCCGCCCGGCGCGGGCAAGTCGATGCTGGCGGCACGCCTGCCCGGCATTCTGCCGCCGCTCGATCCGGGCGAAGCGCTCGAAGTCAGCATGATCCATTCGGTCGCGGGGCTGCTGCGCGACGGCGAGCTGATCCGGCAGCGGCCGTTTCGCGATCCGCATCATTCGGCATCGCTGGCCGCGATGGTCGGCGGCGGCCTGCGCGCGCGACCCGGCGAATTGTCGCTCGCGCATTTGGGCGTGCTGTTTCTCGACGAGCTTCCCGAGCTCCAGCGCGCGACGCTTGAGGCGTTGCGGCAGCCGATGGAAACGGGCCGCGCCGTCGTCGCCCGCGCCAATGCGCATGTGACCTATCCGGCGCGGGTTCAGCTCATCGCCGCGATGAATCCCTGCCGCTGCGGCCATCTCGACGATCCGGCCCTGGGCTGCGGCCGCGCGCCCAAATGCGCGCAGGATTACCAGGCGAAGATCTCGGGGCCGCTCTTCGACCGCATCGATCTGCATATCGATGTGCCGGCGGTGAAGGCGAGCGATCTCGCCCTGCCGCCGCCGGCCGAGGGCTCGGCCGAGGTCGCCGCGCGCATCGCGGCGGCGCGCGAGCGCCAGCGCGCCCGCTTTGCCCGGCTGCCGCCGGATCGGCGCATCCGCACCAATGCCGAGGCCGACGGCACGCTGCTCGACGAGATCGCCGCGCCCGAGCCCGAGGGCAAGAAGCTCTTGACCGAAGCCGCCGACCGGCTGCACCTCTCGGCGCGCGGCTATCACCGCGTGCTGCGCGTCGCGCGCACCCTCGCCGATCTCGATGCGAGCGACACGCTGCGTCGCATCCACATCGCCGAGGCGCTCTCCTATCGCCGCATCACCCTCGCCAGCTAGCGCCGGACCGCGCCGAGCTCGTTGGCGCGCTGCGGCAGGATGAGATTGACGATGATGGCGACGGCGATGTTCGCGACGATCGCCAAGAGCCCGATATAGAGCGTGACGCCGACGCCGCCGAAGACGAGCGTATGAAGCGGCTTCAGCCCGTCGGTCCAGGCGAGATAAGTGCCGCCGAAGAGACCCACCGCCCAGCCCGCGAGCAGCGCCGGCGCGCGGAACCAGCGGCTGAAAATGCCGAACACCAAGGCCGGCAAGGTTTGGAGGATCCACAAGCCGCCGAGCAGCTGCAGATCGAGCGCAAACTGCGTCGGAAGATAGACGATCGCCAGCAAGGCGCCGATCTTGACGACCAGCGACGTGACCTTCGCGACCTTCGCCTCGCCCTCCTGGGTCACGGCGGGATTGACGTAGGCTTTCCAGAAATTGCGCGTGAAGAGGTTGGCGGCGCCGATGCTCATGACCGCCGCGGGGACGAGCGCGCCGATGCCGATCGCGGCGAAGCCGAACCCCGCGAACCAGCCGCGGAACAGGGCCTTGAAGAGCGCCGGGACGACGTCGTTGGGGCTGGCGAGCTGCAGATGCGCCGCATGGCCCATATAGCCGAGGAGCGCGATCAAGCCGAGCAGCAAGGTATAGGCCGGCAGCAGCGCGGCGTTCTTGCGAATCGTATCGGCGCCGCGGCTCGCGAAGATGCCGGTCAGCGTATGCGGATACATGAAGGCAGCGAGCGCCGAGCCGAGAGCGAGGCTCGCATAGGCCGCATATTGATTGGGCGCCAAGAGAATACCGCCGGAACCCTTTGCCTTGAACGCCGCATCGGCGGCGGCGAAGACGGCGCCATAGCCGCCGAGCTTTGCCGGAATGAAGGCGATCGCGGCGATCACGGTGATATAAACCATCACGTCCTTGACGAAGGCGATGAGCGCCGGCGCGCGCAAGCCCGCGGCGTAGGTGTAAAGCGCGAGGATCAAGAAGGCGAGGATGAGCGGCAGCTCGCCGCTGAGGCCGAGCGCCTTGATCACGGTCGCGATGCCGATGAGCTGCAGGGCGATATAGGGCATGGTCGAGACGACGCCGGTCGCGGCGACGGCGAGCTCGAGTCCGCGCGATCCGTATTGCCCCTGAACGACATCGGCCGCGGTGACGTAACCGTGCTCCTTGGCGCGTGCCCAGAGCTTCGGCATGACAGCGAAGACGAACGGGTAGACGATGATCGTGTAAGGCAGCGCAAAGAAGCCGTAAGCGCCAACGGCGTAGACGAGCGCCGGAACGGCAATCATCGTATAGGCGGTGTAGAAATCGCCGCCGACCAGGAACCAGGTGATCCAGGTGCCGAATTGCCGCCCACCCAGCCCCCATTCATCGAGATGGGCCAGCGTCTCGGGCCGGCGCCAGCGCGCGGCGATAAAGCCCATGACGCTGACGAGAACGAAGAAGAAGACGCAAACGGCGAGGGCTGCGCTGTCGACGTTACTCGTCATGGCGGATGCCGCGATAGACGAGCCAGGTCAATGCCGCCGTGATCGGCACCCACACCAGCTGATACCAATAGAAGAACGGGAAACCCCACAGCGCCGGCTCGTCGAAATTATAGAACGGCACCCAGAGCAAGCCGATGAAAGGCAGCAAGAGCACCGCGTAGAGGAGGCGCCGTGCCATCGGTTCTTTCATAGTCACCACCCCGCAAAGCCAAGACGGATATGCCTCGCATAACTGAAATGGTTACCGGCCGCCAATGTTCCGGCCCTTTCCCCTAACGAGCCCGAGGCATCGCGGCGACTTTAGAAAAGATATAAATTATAATTATCCCTTTGCGCCGGCTGCGTACGGCATTCCAAATTGGCCGCCGCTGGATTAGGCTTGAGCCGAGGAAACGATAAGGGGGCTAGAGGAATGTCCGATCAGTACGAGAGCATTGTGCGCACCGGACCGGGCACGCCGATGGGCGAGCTGATGCGGCAATTCTGGATTCCGGCGGCACCCTCGAGCGAGCTCTTAGCCGACGGGCCGCCGGTGCGGATGATGCTCTTGGGCGAGAAGCTCATCGCGTTTCGCGATTCCTCGGGCAAGGTCGGGATCATGGATCACCGCTGCCCCCATCGCTGCGCCTCGCTCTTTTACGGCCGCAACGAGGAGAACGGCATCCGCTGCGTCTATCACGGCTGGAAATACGATGCCGACGGCAATTGCGTCGATCAGGCGAATATCCCGCCGCGGCAGCAATTCACCGACAGGGTCCGCGCCAAAGCCTATCTGACGGCCGAGCGCAACGGCCTCATCTGGGTCTTCATGGGGGATCGCACGAAAGCGCCCGAGCTGCCGCCCTTCGAGGTGTGCTCTCTCCCCGAATCGAAGATCGACTATCGCTTCGTGCAGCGGCGCTGCAACTGGCTCCAGGCGGTCGAGGGCGATCTCGACACCTCGCATGTCGGCTTCCTTCATTTCGGCGCCGCGAAGCCGTCGCCGAAGCTCGACCGCGAGCATCAGGATATCGTCGTCAACCGCGCGCCCGAATATAAGGTCGCGGAGACGCCGTACGGCCTCATCTACGGGGCGCATCGGCCGTCGCCGACCGTGCCGGGCGGCACCTATTGGCGCACCGCGCATTTCCTTTTCCCGTGCTGGATCATGCCGCCGGTCGCGAGCCTCGAGCTCAACATCATGGTGCGCGCCTTCGTGCCGATGGATGACGAGCATTGCATGTTCGTCGGCATCGAGCCCAAGGGCTATATCAAGGAGAACAACCAGCCCGGCGCCTTCCTCAAGGACAATCTCCATCCCAACACGACCGATTGGTTCGGCCGCTATCGCATGGTCGAGGCGGAGGAGAACGACTATCTGATCGATCGCGAGGAGCAGCGCGAGCGGAGCTATACCGGCATCCAGAGCATCCACACCCAGGATCAGTGCGTCACCGAAAGCATGGGTGGCATCGTCGATCGCTCCTTCGAGAACCTGGCGCCCTCCGACATCGCAATCGCGCGCAATCGGCGCATGCTGCTCAATACGGTGAAGGCCTTCCAGGAGGGCAAGCGTCCGGCCTCGGCCGATGATCCGTCGCTCCTCACGCATATACGCGGCGGCTATTACACGACGACGCAGCAAGGCGATTGGCAGAAGCTTCACCGCGAGGCCGTCGAGGCGCTGCTCAAGGAAAGCACACGCGCCATGGCGTAGCCGCCCACCGCCGGGAGACCTCAACGAAAACACAATAGGGAGGATCGGCACTCATGTCCGACCAGTTCGAGACCATCATGCGGACCGGCCCCGGTACGCCAATGGGCGAGTTGATGCGGCAATATTGGATTCCGGCGGCGCGCGCGAGCGAGGTGGAGCGCGACGGACCGCCGGTGCGGATCATGCTCTTGGGCGAGAAGCTCATCGCGTTTCGCGATTCCTCGGGCAAGGTCGGGATCATGGATCACCGCTGCCCCCATCGCTGCGCCTCGCTCTTCTACGGCCGCAACGAGGAGAACGGCATCCGCTGCGTCTATCACGGCTGGAAATACGACGTCGACGGCAACTGCGTCGATCAGGCGAATATCCCCGAGCGTCAGCAATTCAAGGACCGGGTCCGCGCCAAGGCCTATCTCGCGCGCGAGCGCCACGGCGTCATCTGGGTCTATATGGGCGACCGCGACCGCGCGCCCGACCTGCCGCCCTTCGAGGCCTGCTTCCAGCCCGAAGAGGGCGGCGGCGTGCGCTTCGTGCAGCGGCGCTGCAACTGGCTCCAGGCGGTCGAGGGCGATCTCGATACGTCGCATGTCGGCCTCTTGCATTTCGGCGCCGCC
Organism: uncultured Rhizobiaceae bacterium; assembly: GCA_964391905.1. GTDB lineage: Bacteria > Pseudomonadota > Alphaproteobacteria > ATCC43930 > CGMCC-115725 > CAIKMD01. The sequence goes on along the minus strand of CAYMNX010000132.1, from coordinate 6,422 downwards.
AAGCCATCGAAGGATCTCGCCAACAATCGCATGGACCTCGTCGCCAACCGCGCGCCCGAATACAAGCTGATGGAGACGCCCTTCGGCCTCACCTATGGCGCCCATCGGCCGTCGCCGACCGTGCCCGGCGGCACCTATTGGCGCGTCGCTCACTTCCTCTTTCCGTTCTGGATCATGCCGCCGGTCGCAAGCCTTGCGGAAAATGTGATGGTGCGCGCCTTCGTGCCGATGGATGACGAGCATTGCATGTTCGTCGGCTTGGAGTCGCAGCGCTATCGGCGTCCGCAAGACGACCGCTTCCGCGTGTCGGGCAGCGCCTATCGCCGCGACAATGTCGAGGGCAACGCGACCGGCTGGTTCGGCCGCTATCGCATGATCGAATGCGAGGAGAACGATTATCTCATCGATCGCGAGGAGCAGCGCGAGAAGAGCTACACCGGGATCGAGGGGATTCACACCCAGGATCAATGCGTGACCGAAAGCATGGGCGCGATGGTCGATCATTCCTTCGAGAATCTCGCCCCTTCCGATATCGCGATCGCGCGCAACCGCCGCATGCTGCTGAACGCCGTGAAGGCCTTCCAGGAGGGCAAGCGCCCGCCGGCCGCCGACAATCCCGAGCTCTATGCCGAGGTCCGCGGCGGCTATTACACCACCACGGAATCAGGCGACTGGCTGCAGCTTCACCGCGACGCGGTTGCAAAGCTGCGCCACGAGGAACGCGCGGCCGTCCTCGCGCCGGGGTGAAGATGCGCGGTCTCGGCTAACGCGTCAGCAGCCGCTCTCGGCCAGCTTTTCCGCCCCCGGCCGGCGCGATCGGCGCGACGCGTGCGATGCGAAACATGGCTTGCCAGGAGGAAGGCCGCGCGGCATGACTGCCGCTCGACCTCTCACTTTTGCCACCAAAGGACAAGCCATGGGTCAGTTTGGAATCGGACAGCCGGTGCCGCGCGAGGAAGATCCCTATCTGCTGCGCGGCGCCGGGCGCTATGTCGATGATGTGCGTCTTCTCGACCTTGCGCGCGCCATCTTCCTGCGCTCGCCCCATCCCCATGCCCGCATCCGCGCAATCCATCTTGACCAGGCGAAGGCGGTCCCCGGCGTCCTGCTGATCCTCACCGGCGAAAGCCCGGAAGTGACGGCGCTCGGCTTGCAAGTGCCGCGCATGCCGAGGAAGCGCCGCGACGGCTCGGCGGGCTTCATCGCGCCGCAGCCGCATCTGGCGTGGGGAGAGGTGCGCTACATCGGCGAGCCGGTCGCCCTCATCGTCGCCGAGACCTTGAACCAAGCGAAGGATGCGGCCGAGCTCATCGAGGTCGATTACGAGCCGCTGCCGGCGCTGGTTTCGACGGCCGCGGCGGTCGAGCCCGGCGCGATCAAGGTCTGGGATCAGTGTCCCGACAATGTCGCCTTCTATCATGACGTCGGGAACAGAGGGGGCGTTGAAGCCGCCTTCGCCAAGGCGGCGCATATCGTGAAGAAGCGCCTCGTCATCAATCGTATCACCGCGAACACGATGGAGCCGCGCGGGAGTCTCGCGCAATACGACAATCGCGAGGATCGCTACGTCATCCGCTGCACCTTGCAGGCGCCGCACCGGAGCCGCGCCATCTTCGCGCAGCTCTTGAAGGTGCCGGAGACGAAGCTGCGCGTCATTTGCGAGAATGTCGGCGGCGGCTTTGGCATGAAGGGCTCGCTCGGCTCTGAATATGTGCTGACGGCGGTCGCGGCGAAGCTCCTCAACCGGCCGGTCAAATGGGTATCCGAACGCTCGGAGGGTCTTCTTGCCGACGAGCAGGCGCGCGACAATGTCACCGATGCCGAGCTGGCGCTCGACAAGGACGGCAAGTTCCTCGCGCTGCGCACCAAGACGCTCGCCAATATCGGCGCCTATCACACCTCCGACCGCGCCGCCGGCCCGCCACTCTCCAATCTCGGCTCGCTCGCCGGTACCTATACGACGCCGGTTCTTTATGCCGAGGTGCTGGGCGTGATGACGCATACGATGCTGACGGGTCATTACCGCGGCGCCGGCCGTCCCGAAGCCTCCTACATCATCGAAACCATGGCCGATCTCGCGGCGCGCGAGCTCGGCATCGATCCCGTCGAGCTGCGCCGCCGCAACACGATTCCGCCGATCACCGCGCCCTATAAGACCGGCCTCGTCTTCACCTATGACAGTGGTAATTTCGAGAAGAATCTCGCCGACGGCATTGCGCTCGCCGATTACGCCGGCTTCCCGGCGCGGCGCGCGGAATCGGCCAAGCGCGGCAAGCTGCGCGGCATCGGCGTCACCAACACGATCGAGGCGACGGCAGGCGGCATGCTGGAGCATGCCGAGATCCGCTTCGATCCGACCGGCACCTTGACCTTGCTCATGGGCACGCATGACCACGGCCAGGGCCATGGCACGACCTTCAAGCAGATCCTCTCCGACAAGCTCGGCATCGATCCCGACAAGGTGCGCTTCCGCAATGGCGACACCGACGAGGTTCTAACCGGTACCGGCACGTTCGGCTCGCGCTCGGCCGCCTGCGGCGGCTCGGCCCTCGTCATCGCCGCCGATAAGGTGATCGCCCGCGGCAAGGCGATCGCGGCGCATCTCCTCGAAGCGGCCGAGGCGGACCTCGTCTTCGAAGCCGGAAAATATTTCGTCGCCGGAACCGACAAGTCGATCGGCATCCTCGATGTCGCGAAAGCCTCGTTCCTGCCCGGCCGCTTACCGCGCGGCTCGGAGCAAGGCGTGTTCGAGACCGGCACCTATGACGGCGGCGTGCCGACCTATCCCAATGGCTGTCATGTCTGCGAGGTCGAGATCGACGAGGCGACCGGCACCGTCGAGCTCGTGCGCTATGTCGCGGTCGATGATTGCGGCCGGGTCATCAACCCGCTGTTGCTCGAAGGGCAGATGCATGGCGGCATCGCGCAAGGCGCGGGCCAGGCGCTGATGGAGGACGTGACCTACGATCTGGACTCGGGCCAGGTGATGGCGGGCTCGTTCATGGACTATGCGATGCCGCGCGCTTCCGACTTCTGCCCGATCGAAATGGCGAGCAACGAGGTCCCGACCAAGACCAATCCTTTGGGCGTCAAAGGCGGCGGCGAGGCGGGCACGGTCGGCGCCTTGGCCGCGATCATGAACGCGATCAACGACGCGCTCGCACAGATCGGCGCAGGCTATGTTCAGATGCCCTGCACGCCCGAGAAAGTGTGGCGCGCGCTGCAGCAGGCGAGAGCGAAGGGCGCCGCCGACTAGACACGGAAGGAGTCATGCGATGAGGCTGATCTCCTATCGCACCGGCCATCTTCATGGCGTCGGCGTCATGGTCGACGACAGCCGCTTCATCTCGCTGCACCGGCTGCTGCCGGAGCTGCCGGCAACCCTCAAGGGCGTGCTCGAGCACGGCCCGCTCGGACTGAAGCGCATCGCCGACGCGATCCAGGGGAATGAGGGCGATCTGCGCCTCGATCAGGTGAGGCTCGATCCGGTCATTCCCGATCCGCACGCGACCTGGGCGCTCGCGCTCAATTTCGCGGCGCATATCGAGGAGACCGGCCTCACCACCTCGCCCGACTATCCGCAGATTTTCCAGCGCATGCCGATCAGCGTCGTCGGCCATGGGGATTCGCTGTGGTGTCCCCATCCGAAGATCGCCGAAACGTTCGATTATGAAGGCGAGCTTGCCGTCATCATCGGCAAGAAGGGCCGCCATATTCCCGTCGAGCGTGCGCTCGAGCATGTCGCCGGCTATTCCTGCTACAATGAAGGCTCCGTGCGCGAATTTCAGGGCCACAATCGGCAATTCGGTTTGGGCAAGAATTTCGAGCGCTCCGGCAGCTTCGGCCCGTGGCTCATGACCGCTGATGAGTTCGGCGCTCCGAAGGAGCATCGTCTGATCACGCGCCTCAACGGCGTCGAAAAGCAGAATGAATCGCTCGACCGCATGCTGTTCTCGGTCGAGCAAGTGATCCATTATCTCTCGACCGGCTATACGCTACAGGTCGGCGATGTTATCGCGATGGGCACGCCCGGGGCGCTGAAGCCGCCAAGCGGCTATCTACCGACGGCTTACGATTCACCGCGTATTCCCGGCCGCACGCGCATGAAGCCCGGCGATTGCTGCGAGGTCGAGATCACCGGGCTCGGCCGGCTCGAGAATCCCATCATCGCCGACCCGACCGACCTGCCCGCATAGATCCTGCGCATCTGTCCAGGCAAAGAAGAAGGCGGCGTTGAAGAACGCCGCCCTGCATCTCTCGCCCGATTTTGAAATGAATGCGATTAGTTGTCGCCGGCGCCTTCGCCATTGACCGAGCCCCAGCCCGGAAGCGGCCTGCCCGTCGGGCCGGTGAAGCGATCTTCCTGGTCATAGATACCGGTCGTCGGAATGTTGCTGTTCGGATTGACATTCTGCCGGAAGTCCTGGAGCGCTGCGTCGCTTTGACGCGCCTGAAACGGCTGGGCCGCCGACGCATCCGGCACCTCGGCTATCGGATGAGACGCGAAGGGAGACACGATCTCATCCGCATAGGCCGCGGGAAGCGCAGCGGATAAAGCGACGGCGGCGGCGAGAGCGAGAAGTGATTTATTCATAAGCCAACTCCTTTGAAAGCAAATCGGGCGGAAGGCGCTCATGGAGACGCGCCTCTACCGCCCGACGCACGAGAGATGGGCATCGCGCATGGCATTTCGAATGGGCAAAAATCGCCGATGTGCTATGCGGCAATGCAGCATTTCAATTTTGCTGCACTCAATTCAAAATTTTTTCATGCGCGATGATGTCGAGACATCGACGGCCGCTCATCAAGAGCACGCGGCAATAAAAAAGAAGGGCGACCCCGAAGGGTCGCCCGCACATGTTTCAGTCGTAAGGAAAACGCTTGGCTTTAGCCGTTATTGTCGCCCGCGCCTTCGCCATTGACCGAGCCCCAGCCCGGCAGCGGCGTGCCATGCGGGCCGATAAACCGGTCTGCATCGTCGTAGATGCCGGTCGACGGCACGACGGCCTGGGGATTGACATTGTGCCGATACGCATCAAGCGCTTCCTGCTCGACCTGTTGCGGCAGCAGGGGTGCGCTCGGTTGCGTTGCGGGCGCTGTGGCTGTCTGGTCGGCAGCATGTGCCACGCCGGCGATGCCTGCGGAAATGCCGAGCGCCAAGGCGACAGCGAAAAATGATTGTTTCATGACGGTACTCCTTTTATGGCAAATCGGGCGTGAGGCGCCCCGCGTTTCATGGGGAGCCTGCGACGCCCGACAGCGCGTAAATAGGTACCCGTCCCGAACTGCAATCCCCGCGAATATCGCCGATCCGCTATGCAGCAGACCTGATCCTTGCGTCACGCATAGTGCGGATTTAGCCGTGCAATCTGCTGCTTCAAGCCCGCCGCGAGAAACTCCGTGGTCACGCGAAACCGCGGCGCTTCGCGGATGTCGCGATGAACGCCCAGCCACAACTCGCTCGACGGAGCAAGGTGCGGCGTCTCGATCAGCGCCAGCTTCGATCGGTCGCCGAGAAATCGCGGCAAGCAGACGAGCCCCATGCCCGCCTCGGCGGCGGCGACCAGCATGTAAAAGCTGTCGGCGCGCAACGCGACGCCGGACGCGGTGGTCAATCCAGAAAACCAGGTCGCTTGTGGCGACGGCGTCATCTCGTCTTGCGGCAAGAGCAGCCGATGCCCCGGCGCGCCACGTTCAAAATCGGGCGTGCCGCGCGCGGCGAGGTAGGCGGGACTCGCATAGGCGGCGAAAGCGAAATCGGCAACCTTGCGTACGGTCAGATCGTGTTGCGTAAAGCGGCTCAATTGCAAAGCGATGTCGGCCTCGCCTCGGCTGAGATTGAGCTGGCGCGAATCGGTGATGAGCTCAAGCGTGATGCTGGGATAGAGCGCGTGAAAATCGGCGAGGATCGGCGTTAGAACCTCGACGGTCAGATCCTCGATCGCGGTTACGCGCACCGGACCCTCGAGGCGGACATCTTTGCCGCTGATGGCCCGCTCGATCGCGTGAGCTTCGATCTCGATGCGCTCGACATTGTCGAGAATCGATTCGCCGGCCGGCGTCAAGACGAAACCGGTCGGCGTCCGCTGCAACAGCTTGGCGCCGACACGCGCCTCGAGGGCTTTGAGGCGCCGTCCCATGGTCGATTGCTGCACGCCCAGCGCGTCAGCCGCAGCCGAGAGCGTGCGATGACGCGAGATAGCCAGGAAGTCGCGGAGATCGTTCCAGTCCAAAGCCGGGCCTCATGCGGAAACGCAAGCAAAGTCCCGGTGAGATAGGTGGTATCGCTTCTACGCGGTCGCGATCACGTTATCGCGAGGAGGCGCGATCGAGATTTGCACGAAACTTACGGCGAAGAGGGGGTTATTGAGAACCAACCAATTGCGATGTGCAGTTCGGGCAGCGCGTGGCGGCCGCGGCGA
>CAYMNX010000131.1:0-4211 GCA_964391905.1 uncultured Rhizobiaceae bacterium | reverse complement strand
GAAAGAGGTCGAGGTGTTCTGTTATTCCGATGTCGAGAAGCCGGACGTGGTCACGTCCTTCCTCAAAAGCATCGGCGGAACCTGGCGCGATATCACCGCGCTCGACGACCATGCCCTTTGCGCGCAATTCCGCAGCGATCGCATCGATATCGCCATCGATCTTGCGGGTCACACCAATGCCAAGGGAATGCGCGCCCTCGCCATGCGGCCGGCGCCGGTCAGCGCCACCTGGCTTGGCTATCCCGCGACCACGGGCCTTTCGACGATCGATTGGCGCATTACCGACGCCCGCGCCGATCCGCCGGGACAAGAGCGATTCCATACCGAGAAGCTGATGCGCTTGCCCGAGGTGTTCTTGTGCTACAACGCCTATATGAGGCCGATGCCCGAAGTGGCGCCGGTGCCGGCGCTAACGCGGGGCTTTGTGACGTTTGGCTCATTCAACAGCCCGCATAAGGTCTCGCCCTCGGCAGCGGCTGCCTGGGCGCAAATCCTGAAGGCGCTGCCGCAATCGCGCCTCGTCCTCAAATCGATGGGCTATGTCGAGCCGACGCGGCGGCAGGCCTTTCTCGACCGCTTCACCGCACTCGGCATCGGCGCCGAGCGCATCGAGATGCGCCCCCCGCTTCCCGAGATGGCGGCGCATCTCGGCTCCTATGCCGATATCGACATCGTTCTCGACCCCTTTCCTTATAACGGCACGACCAATACCTGCGAAGCGCTGTGGATGGGCGTGCCGGTCGTCAGCCTCATCGGCGAGCGCCACGCCGCGCGGGTCGGCTTCGATCTTCTGAGCCAAGTGGGGCTCGACGAGCTCGCCGCTGCCGATATCGACGGCTATATCGCCACTGCTATAGCCCTCGCCCAGGACCTCCCGCGCCGCGAACGCTGGCGCGGCGAATTGCGCGAGCGCATGCGCCGCTCGCCGCTCTGTGATGCGCCCCGCTTTGCGCGTGCATTCGAAGCCGCGCTGCGGCGGATGTGGCACGACTGGTGCGGAGCATGAATGACATCGGGGTGAGGATCAGGCAGCTCATCGCGCAAGGCGTCGCGGCACAGAACGCGCAACGCTTTGGCGAAGCCGAACGTGCCTATCGCACTGCCCTGCAGCTGGACGGCACCAACCCCGAAGCGCTGACCTTGCTCGGCACCCTGGCCGGGATCGCCGGTCGATTCCAAATGGCGGTCGATCTCTTTTTGCGCGCGCTCGAGCGCGATTCCGGCAATGCCGATATCTATCACAATCTCGGCGAGACTTATCGCCAGCTCGGCGATACCGGCAAGGCGCTGCCGGCCTTCAACCGCGCGATCGAGTTGCGGCCCGGTCATCTCGAAGCTTATCGCAGTGCCGCCGATACCGCGATCGCGGAAATGGAGAAAGCCGCCGCGTCCAGCCGCACCGAGAATGCCAAAGAATTGCGGCGCATCGCGGCGCGCTATCTCTTTCAGCTCGGATTGAAGCAGCGTGCGCAGCACATGGCCGTTGTCGAAAAGACCATGCGCGAAGCGCTCGCGCTCGATCCGGACAATGCCGATGTCCTGTCTGCCTTGGGCTGGATCTTGCAGGAAAAGAACCGGCCGACCGAAGCGGCGGCGATATTGCGGCGCGCGCTCGAGCTCCGGCCCAACGATGCGCAAGCCTACAACAATCTTGGCAACGCCTATGCCCTCTTGCAGCGCTGGCCGGAGATGGAAGCGGCGTTTCGCCAGGCCGTGGCGCTTGACCCGACATCGACCCTGCCGCGCGCCAATCTCGATTCGACCTCGCTGATGCGCTGGCTCTACGACGACAGTGTCACGCCGCAAGATATCTACGATCGCCATCGCGCCTGGGCGCAAGATGTGACGGTCGGCCTTAGCGCCGCCGAAAAGGCGTTGCCTTTTACCAATTCCGCCGATCCCGATCGTCGGCTTCGCGTTGCCTATCTATCCGGCGATTTCCGCTACCATTCCATCGCCTATTTCCTTCATCCGCTGCTCAGCCATCACGATCCGGCGGGGTTCGAGGTGTTTTGCTATTCGGATGTCGAGCATCCCGATCCGATGACGGAGAGGCTGCGCCGATATAGCGCGAACTGGCGCGACAGCTCCAAATGGAGCGACATGGAGCTGCGGGCACAACTGCGCGCCGACGCAATCGATATCGCGATCGATCTCGCCGGCCATACGTCGAAGAATCGGCTGCGCGCGCTCGCGGTTCGGGCGGCGCCCGTCGTCGCGACCTGGCTCGGCTATCCCGGCACGACGGGGCTCACCACGATCGACTGGCGAATCACTGACGCACTCGCCGATCCGCCAGGCGCGGAGCGCTTTTATACCGAGAAGCTGATGCGGCTCGATGACGGCTTCTTGTGTTACGAGGCGCTCGGCGATGACGTCCCGGCGGTTGCGCCGGCGCCGGCGCTGACCGCCGGCTATGTGACGTTCGGCTGCTTCAACGCGCCGCAAAAGATCTCGCCCTCGACCGTTCGGACATGGGCTGCGATCCTCGCCGCACTGCCGAGATCGCGCCTTCTAATGAAGGGACCGGCGCTCGCTGATCCCGGTTTGCAGAATCACTTCCGCAAACTCTTCGAGGCTGGCGGCATTGATTGGGATCGCGTCGAGCTGCGCGAATTCGCCCCCACGGCGGCCGCGCATCTGCGCACTTATGGCGAGATCGATATCGCCCTCGATCCCTTTCCTTACAACGGCACCACGACGACATGCGAGGCGATGTGGATGGGCGTCCCGGTGGTCAGCCTCATCGGCGACCGCCATGCGGGCCGCGTCGGCTTCGACTTGTTGACGCGCATCGGTTTGCCCGAACTCGCCGCCCCAACCACCGATGCTTATGTCGCGACCGCCGTGAGCCTCGCACAAGATCGCGATCAACTCGATCGACATCGTCGCACATTGCGGGAGCGAATGCGCGCCTCGCCGCTGTGTAACGCATCGCGCTTCACCGCGAGCTTCGAGCAGGCGCTACGCAAGCGCTGGGCAGACTGGTGCGCGTCTCTCTGACCGAAAGCACCACTCGCGCACATCAATAAACGACCGAAATAGTTGCCATGTAATAACTAGATTTTGTTATTTTGATGCAACCGTTAGCGTGAAGCAAAGGCCGTCATAGACAGGCGTAAATGCTTTATCCGATGACTTGTGGGTGAAGGTTTTATCTCAAAACTGTTGCCCTGCCGACACAGTCTTTCACGAATCGAGTCCGCTCCCGGCCAGAATACTTGAATGCTTAAACGAAGCCGCGCGATGTTAACCGCGGCGCGAAGCGGTTCCGTCGCGTCCGCGGAAATTTTTATCTGGGGGTACGAATGAAAAGACGTAATTTGAAAGGCACCGTCGCGCTCGGCAGCCTGACAGCCACCGTCGCCTTGTTGGCCGGTCTGTCCAATGCGAGCGCGCAATCGGCGACACCGAGCGCGCCGGGCGCCGGATCCTTCCCGCAATCCTTTCTGATTCCGGGGACCAACACTTCGATCAGCATCTATGGCGTCATCAAATCGACCTGGAAAGCCAATTGGGGGTCGCAGCATCTCTCCAATGCCGGCTTCCCGGCGGGCGGCAGCAGCGTCGCTTTCCCCTTCACCACCTTGGCTTTGGATGGGCCGGGCGCGGCGCGGGTCGGTCCGACGCCGGGGCAGCGTGCGCTCAATGGCGGCCTCAGCGCCTTCGCCAATGCCTCGACCCTGACCTTCGAGACCCGCACGCCGAGCGCGCTGGGTGAGGTCAAGACCGTCCTCGCCATGGACATGAACCTCATCCCGAACCAGGGCAACTACTCGACCTCGGTCACGACCCAAAGCATCAATCCGCGGGACGGCCAGGGCAACACCGATGCGCCGCGCCTCCTCTGGGCCTATGCCACGATCGGTCCCTGGCTCATCGGCCAGTACAACACCGCCTGGGCCGATCCGCTGCTCTTCCCCGATGTCAGCGACGCGGGCTTCGATCCCGGCTTCATGAACACGGCGAATATCCGCCAGCCGCAGATCCGCTACACCTATCTCGCCGGCAGCGGCGTGTCGCTCTCGGCCTCGGTCGAGTATCAGGAATCGGGCACGTTCTATCTCGGCTCGACGACCGGCGCGCAGAGCGTGATGACCGCGGCCTCGGTGAGCTCCTTCACCTCGGACAACACCGATATCGGCGGCGTCGTCAACCTGCCGAACTTCAATACCGGCGTTGCCTGGGATCAGCCCTGGGGCCATCTGATG
>CAYMNX010000130.1:0-3201 GCA_964391905.1 uncultured Rhizobiaceae bacterium | reverse complement strand
CTGCCGATGCGATCAAGGTCGGCATTCCTTTGACGACCACGGGACCCTATGCGGTATGGGGAAAAAGCTTCGAGCAGGCAGTCGATTTCTATCTCGAGCAGCATAACGGCAAGGACGGCAACCCGACCGTCGACGTGATCTATCGCGATGTCGGCGGCGACAATCCGCCGCGCGCGCGGCAAATCGTTCAGGACATGATCGTGAGCGACAACGTCGCGGCCCTCGGCGGTCTCGAATTCACCACCACGGTCCTGGCGGTGACCGATCTCATCAAGTGGCGGAAGCGCGCGCGACCGACAGCGATGCGCTCTTCTTCGAGGCGCCTTTGGTCTGGCCGGCGCAAGGACGCATCAGCGGCGTCTATGGCAGCCAGAGCATCATGAATGGCGAGCCGCGCCAGCCGCATTACGGCGTCGATGTCGCGGCGCCGGTCGGGCACGCCGGTGCTTGCCGCGGCTGGCGGCACGGTTACGCTCGCCGAGCCCGATTTCTTCCTGACCGGCGGTACGATCATCATCGATCACGGCTACGGACTCTCGACCACCTATATGCATATGTCGTCGCTCGCCGTTCATGTCGGCGACAAGGTCGCGGCGCGCGATGTGATCGGCGCGGTCGGCGCCACCGGCCGCGTGACCGGCCCGCATCTCGATTGGCGCGTCAATTGGTATCAGGTGCGGCTCGATCCGCAGCGCATCGTCGGCCCGATGCCGCCGGCCGCGCCCGATGGCTCTTCCCTTGCGGTGAAGGCCAAGAGCGGCAGCTAGCTCCGGACTGGCGAAGGCTCATGCACATTTCGCGGGCGAGCAATCCCACAGAAGGGGCGGCTTGTTCCCATGCGATATTAATTGCATCATACTAACTAATATTCGAGCGTAATATCGATTGTCGACGGTCGCGCCGGCAGGATCGACGCGACCGGCGAAAGAGAAAAAGCGGTGCCGCTCTTATGGCTGGCGCCAATCGCGGAACAGGGAGCGGAACCATGCCCAGGATCGGCAGCGTCATCGGCGTTTTCATTCTGCTCGCGACTGCGCTTGCCCCGGCCTTATTACCGCGACAAGCCGATGCCGCCGACAAGCTGCGCGTCGGCAAGGCGGTTCCGACCGCCTTCACCTTCGTGCCGCTCGATATCGGCGTCAGAGAAGGTGTCTTTGCGAAATACGGCTTCGCGGTCGAAATCGTCAATTTCACGGGCGACGCGAAGCTGCAGCAAGGTTTGGCTTCGGATGCGATCGATTTCGGGTTGGGCAGCGGGCCCGGCATGGCCTTTGCGGCGAAGGGCGTGCCGGTCCGCGCCGTCGCCGCCTATTTCGGCGCTCCGGCCAACATCGCCGTGGCGGTCAAGGATGACTCGCCGATCAAGACGGTGGCGGATCTCAAGGGCAAGATCATGGCGGTCAGCACCGTCGGGTCGCTGACCGACTGGCTAACGAAGCAGATCGGGATCCAGGAAGGATGGGGACAGGATGCCATCCGTATCGTGGCGACCGGCGGCGGGCCCGCGATGACCTCGGCGATCATTGCCGGCTCCGTCGATGCCGGCATGGGGTCCTATGAGACCGCCCTCACATTGCAGGAGGAGCATCGCGCGAGGCCGCTCGTCACCATGGATAAATATGCGCCGCGCTTCATCACCCATGTGATTTTCGCGCGGCAGTCGCTCATCGACACCAAGCCCGACGAGGTCGCGAATTTCGTCAAAGCGTTCTTTGCGACTCTCGACTATATGCGCGCGCACCGGGCGACAACCGTCGCCATCGCCGATGAAGTGCTCCACGAGGGCAAGGGGGTGTTCAGCCAGGCCTTCGACCGCGAGATGCCGATCATGTCGAAGGACGGCAGCTTCGATCCGGTCGCGCTCAAGATCATCAAGGATTCCTGGGTCGCGATGAAGATTTTGGACACGATCCCGAGCGACGATCAGATCCTGACGCGCCGCTTCGTGCCGGTGAAACTCGAGCATACGCCCGGCGCCGGGTGAGTGAAATTATTGGCGCCCGGCCGAGCGGACCAATTGGGGCACTGATTGCAAAAGGAGGAGAACGTCATGAATGCGGCTTCCATCTGGCCCGTTGCGCGTCGCGCGTTTGTGGTTGCAGCGCTCATCGCGCTGGGCCAGCCACGACCGGCCGCAGCAGGGGAGGTGGAGCAGGCAACGCTCGCCATTCCGGCGGTCAATCTCGGCTTCATTGCCCGCTATGTCGCCGAGGACGAAGGGTTCTGGAAGAAGGCCGGTCTCGAGGTGAAGGTGTTGCAGATCCAGGGCATCGGCTCGATGAACGCCGTGATCTCGGGCTCGGCGGATTTCTCGATGTCGTCAGGCCCCTCGATCACGCGCGCGAACGCACGCGGCCAGAAGCTCGTGGCGCTCGCCACCGCGATCAACCAATCCGACGAATACATCGTCATTCGCAAGGATCTTGCCGATGCCGCCCACTTCGATCCATCGGCGTCGCTCGCAACGCGCGGCCAAATCCTCAAGGATCGGACCATCGCCGTCGGCGGCGCTGCGGCAATTCCGGACATCGTGCTGAAGGTGGTGGCGAAGCTCGCGGGCGTGCCGCGCGAGAGCATCACGACAACGCCGATGGTGCCGACCGAATTCATGGCCGCTTTCTCGCGCAAGGCGATCGACGGATTCGTGTCGGGCCCGCCGTTTACGCAGCAAGCGCTGCTCGACGGCTCCGGCGTGCTGGTGTCGGATTCGGCAAAAGGCGAGCCGGTGCAATATTCGCCCGTCTCTTCCGCGCTGCTGCTCGCGCGCGCGGATTTCTGTCCCGCGCATCGCTCGATCTGCACCAAGATGGTGCACGGCATCGTCGAAGCGGCGCGCTTCATCCATACCCATCCGGAAGAGACGCTCGCTGTGATGAAGGCGCATTTCGACAAATACGGCGACAAGGTCCTGGCAGCCTCGTACACGGCGCTCGCCGCGATGACCGAGGTCCCGCCGGTGACGACGCCGAAATCGCTCGAGAATGCCGACCTCATGAATATCGCCGCCGGGTTCATGAAGGACAGCGACAAGCTCGCGGACTATGCTGCGATCATCGACAATGAATTCACGAAGTGATGGGGGAGGATGATGGCGGGCGAGCGGTCTTCACGAGGGTATGCGCGGCGGGTGCTGATCGCGGCGGTCGTGCTGGCGAGCCTTGCCTTTGGCGCGTTGTCGGCACGCGCCGCCGACCTGATCCG
>CAYMNX010000129.1:0-1552 GCA_964391905.1 uncultured Rhizobiaceae bacterium | reverse complement strand
GAGCCCGGCCCCTTCCGCTATGCCGGCCGCCATTTCGAGATCAACTACGTCAATCCTTGGCCGCGGCCTTATCAGAACCCGCATCCGCCGATATGGATTCCGTCGCAAGGCTCGTCCACGACGATCCAATGGGCGGCGAAGATGCGCTACACCTATTGCCAGACGCTATCGCCCATTGCCGTGGTCGCGCGCTTCTTCCAAGCCTATCGCGATGCCGCCGAGCAGAACGGCTACACGGCCTCGTCCGAGCAGCTCGCCTGGTCGAACTCGATCTATGTCGCCGAGACCGACGCCAAGGCGATGAAAGAGGCGAAACCTCATCTCGAGGCGCTCGCCAACAAATTCCTCGGCATGCCGATCGAAATGCTGCTGCCGCCCGGCTATTCGAGCATCGAGTCGACCAAGCGCGTCGCTGCGGCCAAAGTGACGGCGCAGGGCAAGATCCAGACCGCCGAGGATCTCGTGAAGGCGGGCGTCGTCATCGTCGGCTCGCCCGCGACGGTGCGCGAGAAGCTCGCCGAATATCAGGATCTCGCCGGCTTCGGCACAAGCCTCACCAAGACGCAATTCGGCACGCTGCCGCGCGACATGACGAAAGCCAATATGGAAGCGAGCGCCGAAGCGGTGCTGCCCTAGTTCCGCGAACGCGTGCCGCAGGCGAATGCGAAAGTCGCGGTGCCGGCGAAATAGCCCGATTGGAGTCATTGCGAGCGCAGTGAAGCAATCCAGGGCCGTGCGGGCACTCTGGCCTGCTTCGGTGCTGCGCTTCTCGCAATGACGCCGCTTCAGTTCCCCAGGAGCGCCGCCTCGAAAGCCGACGCGATCGCGGCCTTGCTCTTCCCCGCGACCACGGCATCGCCGATGACGACGACTTTCTGGCCCGGTCGCGCCAGGCGCTTCAACGCCTGGCCGGTGCCGCGTCGCGCACGGTAATAGAACCAGTCGCGGAAATCGTCGCGCGAGAAAAGCCGGTGCAAGCCGGGCCACTGCCCGGCGCCGAGCGTCAAGAGCGGCAGCAAGCGGCCGAGGCCGAAGCGATACTGAGCGCCGGTCGCGACGACGATGCGGTCGAAATCCTCGAGCTGTGCTGGCGCGCGGGTGACATCGATCCCAAAGCGGAAGGCCACGCGCTTCTGCTCGCAAGCCTGCATCAGGTGATCGATATAGCGCCGAAAGGATTGCTCGCTCGCCGCGACGCCCTGGAACATCGGCGCCATGCCGGCATAGCGGAAGCTGCCGCCCGCCTCGGCCGCGCGCTCGAGCACGGTCACGCGATTTTCATCGGCGACCAAGGACGCATAGGTAAGGCCCGCCGGTCCCGCCCCGATCACCGCGATGCGCTCGCCACGCGGCGGCTTTGCCTCTGCATAGGCCGTCTCTTTCCCCGCCATGCCGTTGACGACGCAGCCGAGCCGCGCGCCGCCGCGCATCTCGTCGACACAGGTGTTGCAGGCAAGGCACCGCCGCGGCGGCTCGCCGCGCGAGAGCTTTAGGACCCATTCGGGCTCGGCGATCAAAGTTCGGCCCAGGGCGATGAAATCGGCCTTGCCAT
>CAYMNX010000128.1:0-1971 GCA_964391905.1 uncultured Rhizobiaceae bacterium | reverse complement strand
AAGCTCGCCGATATTCTCGCCGAGATCGAGCTGCGGGTCGCGGTCGAATTGGCGAAGCTCGACACGCTTACCTAAGGCCCGAGACCGTCATCGACCGGTTATGCTGCTGTAGTGGGCAGCCAGGTCCCTCCCCAACGCGATATGCTTGAAGAGCTGCGCCGCGATTCATATACTCGCGCCCGCTTTGGATATCTGTGTGGGGAGTTGGATTGGTGAGCCGGCCGACGCTTCCGCCTGACTACCGACCGTCGGAAGACGAAGAATTTATGAACCCGCTGCAAGTCGAATATTTTCGCCAAAAATTGTTGCGGTGGCGAGCCGAATTGTTGGCGGAATCGTCCGAGACCTTGCTGCACCTGAAGGAAGAAAGCCTGTCAGAACCCGATATCGCCGATCGCGCGACGCTCGAGACGGATCGTTTCACCGAGCTGCGGACGCGTGATCGCGAGCGCAAGCTCATCTCCAAGATCGATGAAGCATTGCAGCGAATCGAGAACGGCACTTACGGCTTTTGCGAAGAGACCGACGAGCCGATCGGCGTCCGAAGGCTCGATGCGCGCCCGATTGCAACGCTGAGCCTTGAGGCGCAGGAGCGCCACGAGCGCATGGAGCGCACGCACCGCGACGATTAAGCCCGATCCGCGGTGGCCGTCGGAACCGCTTTTGCTTCGCGCTTGCTTGCGCGAGCAGCGGGTCGGGGTCATTCTACCGGTTCTGCCGCTGCGGAAAAATAATGCCTCGTCCGTCTGCGGCGTGGGAGGATCGTTGCGATGAAGCTTCCGTTGAGCCTTGGCATCACGTCCAATCCGCGAACCTGGCCGATCATCGACCGCCGGGCGTCGCCCGACGCGATCGATCTCGCGATCAGCGTGGTCGATCCCTCCGAATTGTTCTGGCGCCAGCTGCGCTTCGCCGATTTCGACGTCTCGGAAATGTCGATGTCGTCCTTGATGATGATCCGCGCACAGGGCGATGACCGCTTTGTCGGCCTGCCGGTCTTCACGACGCGGCGCTTCTTCCACACCAATATCTTGGTCCGGCGCGACGCGCGGATCAACACGCCCGCCGACTTGAAGGGCAAGCGCGTCGGCGTGCCCGAATATCAGCAAACCGCGGCGCTCTGGATCCGGGGGGTGCTGCAGAGCGAGTTTGGTGTGGCGCCGAAGGACATGGAATTCTGGATGGAGCGCGTACCCTCGCACAGCCATGCGGGAGCGGTCGGATTCAAGCCGCCGCCCGGCGTTACCATTCACCAAATCCCGCCCGATAAGAGCATCGGCTCGATGATGCTAAAGGGCGAGCTCGATGCCTCGATGTTCTATATCCGTAACAGCAATCTCATCGATCGCAGCACCGAGGATCTTCACAATCACCCGGATATCAAGCCGCTCTTCCCGGATTCAGCGGCCGAAGGGGTGCGCTACTATCAAAAGACCGGCATTTATCCGATCAACCACGGCATGGTGGTGAAGCGCGAAATCGCCGAGCGCAACCCGTGGGTCGTCATCAATTTGCTCAAAGCCTTCAACGAGGCAAATGAGATCGCCAATCGCGAGCGCATGGAGCATGTCGCCTATCATCTCGAGACCGGCTTGGTGCCGGCGCAATATCGTACGGCGCTCGCCACCTCGGTCCTCAGTCACGGCATCAAGGCCAACCGCGACACGCTCGAGACTGCGGCGGCTTACTCGCACGAGCAGGGGCTGACGCCGCGGCTCATGAAGCTCGATGAGCTCTTCGCGCCCAGCAGCCTCGGCTCTTAGCTAGAACGGCGCGATGATATCGAGCAGCTGCTGGCCGTAGCGCGGTTGCTGGTTGTCCGTGAGCTGGCCGCGGCCGCCGTATGAGACGCGCGCCTCCGCGAGCTTGTCGAGGGTCACGGTGTTGGTCGAACTGATGTCCTGTGGGCGCAGCACGCCGGTGATCTGGAGATCGCGAACCTCGTAATTCACACGCATCTCTTGATGCCCC
>CAYMNX010000127.1:0-11839 GCA_964391905.1 uncultured Rhizobiaceae bacterium | reverse complement strand
CCCAACACTTACGAAATTTCCGCGCATTATCAGGTCGTCCTTGCGCCCGATAGCGCCGAAGCCAGACGCATCGCTCGGGAAGCCTTGCGCCGATACAATGGCGCGACCACGCACACGACCGAACGCGTGCGCCGGGATTCGGAACGCTCCGCGATCGCCATTCAGCAAAAAATTGCAGAGGAGATGCTTAATCTCGATCAAATGATCAAGGAATATCGCGTCATCGCCGGCACGCCGGCGGAAGCGGTCGAGCTGTTGCAGCACGCTCAAGAGCTCATGGGTTTCACCCAGGTTGATTGCACCTTCTATTTCGGCGGAATTGCTTTCGAGCACGCCCAACGGTCGCTCCGGATGTTCGCGTCGGACGTGATACCGAAATTGAGGGGGCGGAGGGTACGTTAATGAGCTCGATCGCGGGCAATATAACCGAGAAAGAAATCGCGACATTGGTCGACCGATTCTATGACGGGATTCGCGCCGACGAGCGACTTGGCCCGCTTTTCGATGCGGCCATTGAGGATTGGGATCAGCATCTTCAGATTATGCGCGATTTCTGGTCCGCGGCGTTGTTGCGAACCAGCCGCTATCACGGTTGCGTCATGTCGGCGCATTTCCGACTGCCGATCGCAGCAGAGGATTTCGACCGGTGGCTTCTTCTCTTCCGGCCCGCGGCGGCGGAAACCCTTACGCCGGCGGCCGCGGAAGAGGCTCTCACGATCGCCGAGGGTATAACAA
This sequence comes from uncultured Rhizobiaceae bacterium, assembly GCA_964391905.1. Lineage (GTDB taxonomy): Bacteria > Pseudomonadota > Alphaproteobacteria > ATCC43930 > CGMCC-115725 > CAIKMD01. The sequence goes on along the minus strand of CAYMNX010000127.1, from coordinate 11,104 downwards.
TGATGCTGCGCCAAAGCATGGCGGAGATGCGGCGCACCAAAAGCGGCGAACAGCAGGATCGGCGATAAACCGCGGCTCCGCGGTCCCGCCGAAGGACGCTCGAGGCACGACCCTGCTTTCTTTCCTATCGCGACCGCTCAGCCTCCTCCCGACGCGTTTTCTCGATATGCTGCGACAATTCGGCAATCGGCAGCTTTACGAGATCTTGCGCTGCCTCGTATTTGACCTTCTTCGCTGTGTCTGCATCGAGCGTTTCGCGCAATGCGTGAAGGCAATGCGGAGCGGCAAACACAACGAGCTCGTCGAAACCACAATGCGCGTTCTTCTCATTCAAGTACTTGCCGAGCGTGCGCATGAACTCGCGCTTCTTTGCTTCATGCGGGTCGGTATGCGGCTCAATCGCGTGACGGCCCGAATAAGCGCTTTCTTGAACGCGCCCGGCACGATCCGATACGAGATCTCGAGTGAGATGCCGCGCATCGGCCGATTCGAATGCGGCGACAAGAACATATCCCGATGTTTCCTCGCGGTGGGTCATAATCTTCGCATGGCCGCCATTGGCCACGACGATCCAAGTTGTGCGATGCTTTGTCACCGGTGGTCTCCTCACGACAATTGGAGTGGTCTTCGTTTCAGCATTGTTCTGCGCCCCGTAATTAATCCTCACCGCACGAAGAGCATGTCGGCTTCGGTTGCGGCGGCGACATCCTTGAGGAAGGCGGGCTGGTTCACAGCCGGATCGGCGTCGATTACCAGCAGCGTTCCCTTGCCGGCCCGACACTGCAGCGCTGCGTGAAGCAAAGCTACCGGCTCGATCCGGCAATGCATGGAAATCTTTTTGGAAAGCTCGCCCAGTTGCTCGAGAATTGTGTCGCGACTCGGTGCAGTTTCGGCCAGCAGGACGGTGAGGCGGCAATCATTCGCGAGTGCGAGGTCGGTTGCGGTTGCGATGATCCGTTCCGCCGACGGCCCGGTTCGTTGCACCACGGCGACCACGCTGTCATTCTTATGATCGGCATTGCGAATCAGAAAGATCGGCCGATCTGTCTCAAAGGCCGCGGCGAGCCAACGCGAGGCGAGGCGGAAATCGCGAAACGGGCGCGAGGCGTCTTCGATTACGAGGAGATCCCGATCGGCGAGAGACAGCGTCGATACCGTGCGATCGCCGCGAACGATATCGAAAGACCAGCCGATATCGTATTCGCGCGCCGCGGCTTCGAGCATCGATCGGACGCGTTCGGCATTGGCCGCGAATTGGTGGAGAATTGCGTCGACATCGAAATTTTCGGAAATGCCGCCACCAAGCCCGATATGCCTGCTGAACGGCAACCCTGCCAAACGCAGCAGGCCTTCATCCTGCACGAAAACCGCATGCAACGCCGCATTCCAGCAGGCGGCGAGCCGCGCAGCAGCTTCGATGCTCGAGCGATTGTCGCCGACCGGATCGCAAGCGATAACCACGCGGTTGATCATGACGTCAGTCATGGTCGCCATTCTTCGCCGAACGTCGATCGCGCCGAGGAGGCAAGAGCTGACGCGGGGTCGAGCGTGTGGCGAAAGTCGCAAGTCGGGTGGCAATGCGCTGGTTGATCGTGCCTTCGGGGTAACGGCCGGTCACGTCCGCTTCGCCCGCCGGCAATCCGGTCAAGATTTCGATCCCTTGATCAATCGATTCGACCGGGATCACGTGAAATTTACCGGCGGCACAGGCATCTACGACGTCCTTGCGCAGCATCAAATGCTTCACATTGGCTGCGGGGATCAGCACGCCCTGCCGGCCGTCAAGGCTGCGCCGCCGACAGATATCGAAAAACCCCTCGATCTTTTCATTCACCCCGCCAATCGCCTGGACCAGCCCGTGCTGATCGACCGATCCCGTGACGGCGTAGCCTTGGCGGATCGGCGCTTCCGACAGCGCCGAAAGCAGCGCGTAAAGTTCAGCCGACGACGCGCTGTCTCCGTCGATCCCGCCATAGGATTGCTCGAAGACAAGGCTGGCCGTTAGCGACAGGGGCCCGGACTTGCCGAAACGCCCGGCGAGAAAGCCGCTCAATATCAGCACCCCCTTCGAATGGAGCGGGCCGCCCAACGCCACTTCGCGCTCGATATCGATTACCTCGCCGCGGCCGAGCCGCACCTGGGCGCTGATCCGCGTCGGATGGCCGAACGAGAAGCCGGCGAGCTCCATGACCGCAAGACCGTTGACTTGCCCGATGGTCTCGCCCGAGGTCTCGATCCGGAGCGTATTGCGGCCGATCTCATCCTGAAGGCGCAAATAGATGCGATCGCCGCGGCGATGCTGCGCGTCGATGGCAGCCTGTATCTCCGACGCGCTGACGATCTCCTTATGCATCGCTCCCGCGTGATAATCCGCCTCTTGCAGAAGGTCGATGAGGCTGCGCATCTGCGTCGAGAGCTTTTCGGAATCGCCGCTGAGCCGCGAAGTATATTCGATGGCGCGTGCGACGCCCGCACGATCGAGGGGGCGAAGCTTCTCGCGCCGCACCGTGGCGGCAATGATCCGCGCATAGAGTGCCGAGGTCTCCGGCGAGCGGTCGACCGCATCGTCGAAGTCGGCCGCCACTTTGAACAGCTCCCTGAAATCGGCATCAAGCTCGGCCAGCAAATAGTAGATCGTCGGTGCGCCGATGAGGATGACCTTGACCTCGAGCGGGATCGGCTCCGGCTCGAGCGATACGGTGCTCGCAAGGCTCATCAGCTGCTCGAGGGAGGCGATGCGGATCTTGGCGGAGCGCAGCGCCCGCTTCAGCGAATCATAGGCGAAAGGGTTGCTCAGCAAGCGCTCGGCATCGAGCACGAGATAGCCGCCATTCGCACGGTGGAGGGCCCCGGGAACGACGAGGGTAAAATCGGTCATCAAGGCGCCGAAGCGCGCAAGGTGCTCGATCCGACCGACCAGCGTTTGATGGGTCGGCTGATCCTCGAAAACGATCGGCGCACCTTTCGTTTCGGCATTGTCGATGATGACGTTGACCTGATAGCGCCGGAAGGTCGCGATTTCCTGCGTGAGCCGCGCCATCGACGCAGCGGATTCCCCGTCCGCGGGCGGACGGTTCGCTGCGAGGAAATCATCGGCGTTCTCGAGAATGTCGCGCTCGACGGCGTCGAGATAAGCAACCACCTCGGGCAAATCTGCATGAAGCCGCCGTCTTTCATCGAGCGGCCGGCCGACGGTTTGCGCCGTGGTGGCGCGGTTGAGCTTGCGCACCGCCTCGCGATGCTCGCGTTCCCAATCGGGAATTTGGCGTACGATCGCCTCGAGCTCTTTTTGCAGCTCTTCGATATCGGTGGTGATCCGCTTGCGATCGGCTTCGGCCATGCGGCGGAAAACATCCGGATTGATCACCTCGCCATCATGGGTCGGAGCGAGCGCCAGACCGACAGGCGTGCGGACGAGCGTGACGTTCTTTTTCTCGGCACGCTGTTGCAATTCGCCGAAGGCTTCGTCGGTCTTTTTCTTGAATTGCTGATCGAGGACATCGCGGCGGGCGCGGTAGTCGTCGCGCTCGAACGCGGCCGGCAAGGCAACGCGCAGATCCGCGACCAGTTGTTCCATCGATTGGCGCAGCGGCTTGGCCCGTCCGGCCGGTAACATGAGGCGATGCGGCTTGTGCGGGTCGACAAAATTGTAGACGTAGCACCAATCGGGTGGTGTCGCCTCGCTCGCTGCTTTGCGTTGGAGCAGCTCGCGAACGAGCGTGTGTTTGCCCGTGCCGCTCGGACCTAGAGCAAAAAGATTGAAACCCTTGCGCCGAATGCCGATAGAAAATTCGACCGCCTCGAGCGCTCTCTCTTGGCCGACAAGGCCAGGCGGGTCCGGTAGATCGGTGACACGCTCGAAATCAACAGTCGAGAGATCACACGGTCGAAAAAGGCAGCATGCCGGCAACGCTCTGCCGCTTTGCCAAGATGTTGCGGTCAAGCCGCTGACCGTCGATCCTACCGGCTTGATCGACTCTAGTCGCGTTTCCTCTGGCAAGGCCTGCTCCCCTTATCAAGCAAAGCCAGTATGGAGGCAAAGCGCCGTCTCTAACCTTGATTCAGGTCAATCCAAGAGCCCTCCATCGCGAACCTGCACCCGCTTCTGCGTTGCGGCGCATCGCCGTCCAGTCCCTTCAGGGTGAACATTCGAGTTCTTTCAGGAACTCGGCGACAACGGAAGCCAACGTCGGACTGCCTGCGTCGGCAAATTCATAACGTGCGCGGACGACGCGTTTGTTCAAAGAGATAAGCCGCTCAAGATCGATCGGCGTTGCGGCGACGACGACATCCACATCGGCGGCATTGACGGTCGCAGCGAGAGCACGGCGCTCGGCCTCGTTATATCCGATCGCAGGTAGGACGTGACCGATATGCGGATAGCGATGGTAGAATTCGTCGAGCGGCGGCACCAACCAGCCCCGCGGATCGAGGATCGTGGCCCCGGCGGCAAGAGCGGCAACATAGCCGGCGCCATAGCCCAACCCGCCATGGGTGATGGTAGGCCCGTCCTCGACCACGATCACCCGCTTGCCGCGCACCGCCGCGACATCGTCGAGCCGCACTGGCGAGGCAGCGCGAAGGATGGTCGCCTTACCATTGATGCTGCGGAAATTGTGTATGGCGCGGGCAACGGCCGCCTCAGTTGCCGCATCGACCTTGTTGATGATCGCGATGTCGGCCATACGTGCAACCGTTTCGCCGGGATGATGGGTTGCGATCTGATCGGGTCGGAGCGCATCGATGACGACGAGATGGAGATCTGGCTTCAGAAACGGAAAGTCATTGTTTCCGCCGTCCCAAATTATGATGTCGGCCTCTTTCTCTGCAGCGTTAAGGATGGCGGCGTAGTCGACGCCGGCAAAGACGATATTGCCGATACTGAGATGCGGCTCGTATTCTTCGCGCTCTTCAACGGTGCATTGAGCCGTATCGAGATCGGCTAGGCGGGCAAAGCGCTGAACCTTCTCCTTGGCGAGATCACCATAAGGCATCGGATGGCGGAGCACGGCGGCGCGCTTGCCACGTTCGCGCAGTTGGCGCGATAAAAATCGCGCGATCTGGGACTTGCCGCAACCGGTGCGAACACCCGAGACAGCGATCACCGGCCGCACGCTTTGCAACATTGTGCGTGTCGGCCCGAGCAGAACAAAATCGGCACCCATAGCCTCCGCGCGTGAGGCGAGATGCATGACATGTTCATGCGTGACATCGCTATAGGCAAAGACGACCTGTTCGATCTGGTGCGCGCGACAGATTTCTTCCAGGTTCGCTTCATCAAGAATCGGAATGCCGTCAGGATAAAGAGATCCGGCTAGGGACGCAGGGTAGCGGCGCTCGCTGATGCCGGGAATTTGTGTTGCGGTAAAAGCGATGACGCGCGAGTCCGAAGCGTCGCGAAACACCATATTGAAATTATGAAAGTCGCGTCCCGCGGCGCCGAGGATTAGGACGCGCCGCGCATGTCGAGATTCGCGTTTAGATACAATAGGTGCGGATCGGGGAAAAGCCATTGAATTCCACCGAGGCATAGCTTGCTGTGTAAGCGCCTGCCGACAGGAAATCGATTGTATCGCCGATCGCAAGTCGTAGCGGTAAGCGATAACCGGCTTTTTCATAGAGAATATCGGCGCTGTCGCAGGTTGGCCCCGCGAGTATGACGGGACCCGTCGCCTCGCTCGTATTGGAGCATCGCAAGCGATAATGAATTCGCTCGCCGAGCGTTTCCGGCAAACCGTTGTAGCGGCCAGCGTCAAGATAAACCCAGCGAGCTTTTGTGTGCGTCGACCTTTGAGCAACGAGGAGAACGCGGGCGCGCAGCAGACCCGCATCCGCAACCATATGGCGGCCGGGCTCGATGATCGTCCTCGGACGGGACGCGCCGAAATTCTTTCGCAAGGCGGCGTCGATCGTGTCCGCGTACTGTTCAAGCGACGGTATGGGCGAGCGATACTGCGCCGGCAATCCGCCGCCGAGATTGAGAAAGTCCAGCGACAATCCGCTTCGCGCGCAGGCTATGAAGACGTCCTTTGCCATCTCGATAGGGGTCCGCCAGGCGCCAGGATCTGTCTGCTGCGACCCAACATGAAAGGAGACGCCGACGGGGCGCATACCGGCCGATTTCGCCCGTAACAGAAGTTCGATGGCTTTATCGGGATGACAACCGAATTTCCGCGTCAACGGCCACTCGGCCCCTTGCCCGGGGACGGAGAGCCGGCAAAATACGTCGGCGTGGTGTGCTCCGCGCACCAGCTTGCGGAGCTCACCTTCACTATCAAATGCAAAAAGGCGGACGCCGTGAGCGTAGGCGCGCGCGATATCAGTCTCGCGTTTGATCGTATTACCGAACGAGTAGAAAGCCGGCGGCACGCCAAGCGTTTGGCAGCGCACGATTTCTCCTTCGCTGGCAAGATCAAACCCAACGCCCAGCGCCGCCAGGGCGCCGATCACGGCCGCATTGGGATTGGCTTTAACCGCGTAATAAATGTCTGCAAACGGAAAGAGTTTTGCCAGCCGACGGTGCTGCTCACGAACGACATCGAGGTCTATCACGATGAATGGCGTCTCCGCGGGAGTCGTCGAGAGCCAATGGTCGATCTTGGCACTGACAACCGCTGGTTCGATGTCGGCCAGATTGTCCATTGTCCTCGACGATCTCGGAGATCTCGTTCGAGCCTTTGCGCCGTGCGCTGCTAAGCGGCGGCTTTCTCTTTTTCGCGGTCGCGCGCCTCGCCGCTGAACACCGCGAGACCGCCATTCGTCATATTCATCGTGAGACGCGACAGCTTGCTCGCTTCGTCGAAATAGTCAGCCGCGACTTTCTGAATAAATTTGTTTTGGCATTCGAAGGCCTCGCCCAGGTCCTTACAGGTCGATAGCCTCGCCCAAACACCGAGATCCTCCTGCAAGCGGGCTTGGACGAACTGGCCGATCTCTGCCGTGAGCGCCGATACGCAGCGTGACCAATTTTCAAGCGCTTGCTGATTGATCCCGATAAAGAACGTCGGATCCCATGCGCTGGTGGTCCGAGCCTTTGGCGTTGCTTGGGGTCTGTTTCCTTCCGGCATGATGAATGAATCTCCCATATGTTAAGTATTCTGACAAACTCAAATTAATCATAACGGGCGGCGAAAACCCGGCCTTGATCTGGATCAACCCAGGCCTCGATCACACGCCGATACGCGTGTCGATTGATCTGTCTCAACACGCCTCCGTGGCCTTTCGGCTTTGATGCGGCAAGTCATTGAACCGATGACTCTTGCCGAACGGTGCGATCCCAATTGTCAGCCCCGGATGCTATGTCTCCCGAAGCCGCGATTGCCACCATCGGTCTCTCGCGCCGGTTCGGCGATTTTACGGCGGTCGATGACGTGTCGATCTTGGTTCGCCGCGGTGAAATCTTCGGCCTCATCGGATCGAACGGCGCCGGTAAAAGCACGCTTGTCAAGATGCTAACGACCCTTCTGCCGCCGAGCGCGGGCGAGGCCCGCATCGCCGGTTTCGATATCGTGCGCGAGGCAGCCGAAGTTCGCCGCCATATCGGCTATGTGCCGCAACTGCTGTCTGCGGATGGCTCGTTGACGGGATACGAGAACATGTTGTTGTCCGCGCGACTTTACGCCGTGCCCGGCGGCGAGCGGCGTCGCCGCATTCGCGAGGCGCTTGAGGTGTTGGGGCTCGCCGATGCCGCCGATCGGCTGGTGCAGCATTATTCGGGCGGCATGATACGGCGCCTCGAGATCGCACAGAGCATGCTGCATCGCCCCTCGGTTTTGTTCATGGATGAACCGACAGTAGGCCTCGACCCTCTCGCGCGCGATCAGGTCTGGAACCATGTTCGCGTTCTGCGCAAGGAATTCGCGATGACGATCCTGCTGACGACGCATTATCTCGACGAGGCCGATGCGCTCTGCAATCGCATTGCGGTCATGAGCCACGGCCGGGTTGTCGCTTGCGACACGAGCGCCGCCTTGAAAGCGGCCGTCGGGCCGAGAGCAACGCTCGATGACGCCTTCGTCAAATTGACCGGCGGAAACACAGCGACAGATGATCGAGGAGACTTCAGTGACACTAGACGCGAACGCCGCAGCGAGGTCCGGCACGGTTGAGGCTATGGCGGCCTACCTCAGTCAGCTTTGGGGAGTCGCCGAAGCGGAGATCGAGAAGCTTGTTCATGATCCTGTCGAGCTCATCACGCGCGCCGTGCAGCCCCTACTGTGGCTTCTGCTGTTCGGCCAGGTCATGGCGCGGGCGCGTGGTCTCGATACCGGCGCATTGAGCTATGAGGATTTCCTCGCGCCGGGCATCCTTGCCCAAAGCGTGCTCTTTGCCGCGATTTTTTATGGGATCGCCGCGATTTGGGAACGCGATCTCGGCGTCTTGCAGCGTTACCTTGTCAGTCCGGCGCCGCGGAGCGCATTGGTCATCGGCAAGGCCACGTCCTCGGCCGTGCGTGGGTGGGCGCAGGCCGTGATCGTCTATGTGGTCATCCTGATCATGGGGGCCGATGTCAGCTTGGATCCGCGCCATATTTTGGGGGCGGCGTTATTTATCGGATTGGGCTCGGCATTCTTTTCGACATTTTCCCTGATCATCGCCTGCATCGTTCGCACCCGCGAGCGCTTCATGGGAATCGGGCAAGTCCTCACCATGCCGATCTTCTTCGCGAGCAATGCGATTTATCCGATCTCCCTGATGCCGCGATGGCTTCAAGGGGTATCCCATGTCAATCCATTGACGTATCAGGTCGATGCGATGCGCGCTCTCATTTTGCGTGATGGTGTGGCGGTGATCGGCCTTGGCGTCGATCTTGCCGTGCTTGCGATCGGTTGCGCCGTTCTGACGATTATCGCCGCGCGCCTCTATCCCCGCATGGGCGCATGAGGTGCATGTTACTTCTGGCGATCGCTTGAGAGAAGAAAAGCGGCCGTCACGAATCGCGGCGGCCGCTTCCATCATAACAAGGTTTGAATTTAGGCCGCTTTGACGTCGATTTTCTTTTGCTGGTCGCGCGCCGTCGCCGTCTTGGGCAGCATGACGGTCAGGACTCCCTTTGCAAAAGATGCGGTGATCTTGTCGCGATCGACGCTCTGAGGCAAAGCGAAGGAGCGCTGGAACATGCCGTAGGCACGCTCGGAGAGATAGTAGTTCTTGTCCTTCTCTTCCTTTTCCTGTTTCTTCTCGCCTTTCAAGACCAGCATGTCGCCTGTCACGGTCACGTCGACGTCCTTCTCCTCGAGGCCCGGCAGCTCGGCCGCAATCTTGAAAGCCTTGTCGTCCTCGCTGATATCGACAGCGGGAACGGAACTCGTTGGAAAGCTGCGATCGGCATCGAAGAGCCGGCCGAAAGACGGAAACCCGAATCCGCCCGAGATACGGTCGAACAGCCGATCCATTTCGGTGCGAAAGGATTGCCACGGCTCGACCAAATTGGCGCGAGCGGGCGTGGCTTTGTTCACCTCAACAGGGGTATTTGGCATCGGAAGCCTCCAAGTCGGTGGAAAATCTGGGCGCGTAAAAATCTAAGCCGAAGCTCCGACAAGTCTTTGATCTAGCGCAATCGCGTCGGTACCTCAGAACGCAGCTTCGGCCATTTGATGCAGGTCAAGGCCTGCGGTTCGATGGCTCGATAGCTTCGCCATGTCGACCGCGCGACTGGCGCCGGGACTCATTTCAATCGCGCTTTGAACGGCTTAGGCGGTAGCTCATGGGCGTCAGGACGACCGACGAAACCCCAGCTCCAAGAACGGAGGAAAATACCGCTGCGCCGCCCACGGCCAATCTGCCCGTCACGATCGCGGTCCCGGCGCTTCGACCGCAACCGCGGCGCCAGCCCTGGCTTCTCCTTGGCGTGCTGTTATTGGCGATTGGCGCGGCCGGCGGCGGGATCTATTGGTGGATGCATCGCACGCCAATCCTGCCGCCCGGTCTCGCTGCGGGGAACGGTCGCCTGGAGGCCGATGAAATCGACATCGCGACGAAATTTGCCGGACGCATCGCGGAGGTTTTGGCCGATGAGGGCGATGTGGTCGTAGCCGGCCAGGTGATCGCCCGCATGGATACGAAAGATCTCGAAGCGGCGCTGAAAAAGGCTCAAGCGCAAGCGCTGCAAGCGCAGAAAGCGCTCGACGAAGCGCGCGCCAATGTCGAGCAGCAGCAAACGCAGCTCTTGCTTGCCAAGCAACAACTGGATCGTACTCGCTTCCTTGCGCCGAAGGGCTTTGCCACCAAAGAACAGCTCGACCAGCGGCAACAGGCGCTCGACGCCGCCAATGCGGGGTTGACAGCCGCGGCCGCGCGGGTCGCTGAGGCTGAGCATGGGCTTGACGCAGCCCGGCAAGAAGTCGACCGCAACCGGATCGACATCGCCGACAACGCGCTGGTCGCGCCGCGCGACGGACGCATTCAATATCGCTTGGCCAATATCGGCGAGGTTCTCGGCGCTGGCGGCAAGGTCTTTACTATGCTCGATACCGGCTATGTCTATATGGATATCTTCCTGCCGACCGCCGAGGCGGGACGCACCGTCCTCGGCGCTGAGGCGCGCATCGTGCTCGATGCCGCGCCCAACACGCCGCTTCCGGCCAAGGTGACGTTCGTGTCATCCCAAGCACAGTTCACGCCGAAAGCAGTCGAAACGCGGTCGGAGCGCGACAAGCTCATGTTCCGCGTCCGGGTCCGCATCGATCCCGAGCGCCTGCGCGCACATGCGGCAGAGGTGCGCGCTGGATTGCCCGGCATGGCCTATATCCGGCTCGACAACGGGACCGACTGGCCTGCCTCCCTCCAACTGCAGAACGGCGGATGAGCGCGCGGCCGGAAAGCGTCGCGCGCGTCGAAAATCTCGTGCACCGCTACGGCGCGCGCGTCGCCATTGATCACGTCACCTTGGCGCTGCCGACGGGACGGCTGACCGGCTTGATCGGACCGGACGGCGTCGGTAAATCAAGTTTGCTGAGCATCATCGCCGGCGCCAAGCGGATCAAGGCCGGCCGCGTCGAGGTGCTTGGCGGCGACATGGGAGATCGGCGGCATCGCGCCGCGATTTGCCCGCGCATTGCCTTCATGCCGCAAGGGCTGGGCCGGAACCTCTATCCCGATCTCA
>CAYMNX010000126.1:0-10842 GCA_964391905.1 uncultured Rhizobiaceae bacterium | reverse complement strand
AGCGGCACGAGATCGAGATCGCAATTGGCGCTGGGCTTTTCGAGATTGAGCGTGGGCGGCAGAATGCCGTCGCGCATCGCGAGGATCGAGAAGATCGCCTCGGTGCTGCCGGCCGCGCCCAGAAGGTGCCCGGTCGCCGATTTGGTCGAGGACATGGCGAGCTTGTAGGCATGATCGCCGAAGAGGCGCTTCACCGCGCCGAGCTCGATCTCGTCGCCCAAGGGCGTCGAGGTGCCATGGGCATTGATATAGCCGATCTCTTCCTTCGCGATGCCAGCGCGCTTGATGGCATTGCGCATCGCGCGATAGGCGCCGTCGCCATCCTCGGCGGGCGCGGTGATGTGATAGGCGTCGCCCGACATGCCATAGCCGATGATCTCGGCATAGATCTTGGCGCCGCGCTTCTTCGCATGCTCCAATTCCTCGAGCACGACGATGCCGGCGCCCTCGCCCATGACGAAACCGTCGCGCTGCTCGTCCCAGGGGCGCGAGGCGCGGTGTGGCTCGTCATTGAAGTTGGTCGAGAGCGCGCGCGCCGCGGCAAAGCCCGCAATGCCGATGCGGCACACCGCGGCCTCGGTACCGCCGGCGATCATGACATCGGCGTCTTCCCACATGATGATGCGTGCGGCATCGCCGATCGCATGGGCGCCTGTCGAGCAGGCCGTCACCACCGCATGATTCGGCCCCTTGAAGCCGTAGCGGATCGAGACGTGGCCGGAAGCGAGGTTGATGAGGTTCGAGGGGATAAAGAAAGGCGAAAGGCGCCGCGGCCCTTTCTCATGGACGGTCAGCGCGCCCTCGGTGATGCCGGGGAGACCGCCGATGCCCGAGCCGATCATCACGCCGGTGCGCTCGCGCCCCTCCTCGTCCTCGGGCTGCCAGCCTGCATCCTTCACCGCCTGCGCCGCCGCGGCCATCGCGAAGACGATGAACTCGTCCATCTTGCGCTGATCTTTCGCCGGCACCCAATCATCGGCGTTGAAATTACCGGCCGCCGTTTCGCCGCGCGGCACCTGCCCTGCGATCTTCGCCGGCAAATCCGAGACGTCGAAGCTCTGTATCGAGCGGATGCCCGATTCTGCCGAGATCAACCGCTTCCACACATGCTCGGCGCCGACGCCCAAAGGCGTGACGAGACCGAGACCGGTGACGACGACTCGCCTCATGTTCGATGAAGCTCAGGCAGGATGCGCTTCGATGAACTGCACGGCGTCCTTCACGGTCACGATCTTCTCCGCCGCATCGTCGGGGATCTCGCAGCCGAATTCCTCTTCGAACGCCATCACGAGCTCGACGGTATCGAGGCTATCGGCCCCCAGATCGTCGATGAAACTTGCATTGTCCGTGACCTTGGACTCGTCGACGCCCAGGTGCTCCACAACGATCTTTTTTACCCGCTCGGCGACATCGCTCATCACAGTACCTCGACAGAATTGCGCGCAATTTGGTGGTGCATCAACGGCCTGGCCACGCTCACCCCGGTGGCGCCCGGCCGAAAGCGACGTGTACCTAACATAGATCGCCCCCTATTACCAGCAGGGCCACCTCGACGCCATCCCTAAAGCATGGCGAGACCGCCATTAACGTGCAAGGTGTGACCGGTGATATAGCGCGATTCCTCGCTCGCGAGAAAGAGCGCGGCGCCAGCGACTTCGTCGGGCGTGCCAATTCGCCCCATCGGGATCGATGCGGCGATTCGCTCTTTCTGCTCGGGCGTCAGAACATCGGTCATCGCCGTCGCGATGAAGCCCGGCGCGATGCAATTGACGGTGATGCCGCGCTGCGCCACTTCGGCCGCGAGCGCTTTCGACATGCCGACCGTGCCGGCTTTGGCGGCGGCGTAATTGGCCTGTCCCGGATTCCCGGTCGCGCCCACCACCGAGGTGATCGAGATGATGCGGCCCCAGCGGCGGCGCACCATGCCGCGCAAGGCGGCGCGCGCGAGGCGGAAACCCGCCGTCAAATCGACCTCGATGACCTTCTGCCAATCCTCGTCCTTCATGCGCAGGGCCAGCATGTCGCGCGTCAGGCCCGCATTGCTGACGAGGATGTCGAGCTGACCCATCGCCTCCTCGGCAGCCTTGACGAGCGCATCCGGCGCGGCGATCTCGCCGAGATCGGACGCCGCGACGAAGGCCCGCTCGCCGAGCGCGGCCGCGCGCTCCTCGAGCACGGGCCGTCTTGTGCCATGGAGCATCACCTTCGCGCAGGCGCCATGAAGAACACGCGCGATCGCGCTGCCGATGCCGCCCGACGCACCGGTGACGAGTGCGGCCTTGCCACTCAGGTCGAACATTCCAATTCCTTAAATCGTCTTCAAGAACGCTTCCACCTCGGCGGGCGTGCCGACTGCCGAGGTCGAGATTTCGCGGTCGATTCGCTTGGCAAGGCCGCTCAAGACGCGACCGGCACCGACCTCGACGAGCGCGTGCACGCCATGCTCCTTCAAGGCAACGACGCATTCGCGCCAGCGCACGAGTCCCGTCACCTGCTCGACGAGCAGCTCCTTGATCTCGTCCGGCTCTTGCACGGGGCTCGCGCTCACATTGGCGATCAAGGGCACGATCGGCTCGCGCAACGTCACGCCGGCCAAGGCCTCGGCCATTTCCTCCGCCGCGGGCCGCATCAGCGTGCAGTGGAACGGCGCGCTCACCGGCAGCAAGATCGAGCGCCGCGCGCCGCGCTCGCCGGCGATCGCGACCGCGCGCTCGACGGCGGTGCGATGGCCGCTCACCACGACCTGGCCGGGGCCGTTATCGTTCGCCGCATCGCAGACCTCGCCTTGCGCTGCCGTCTGCGCGACATCGCGCGCCGCGTCGATCTCCATGCCGAGGAGCGCGGCCATGGCGCCGATGCCGACCGGTACGGCGCGCTGCATCGCCAAGCCGCGGCGCTTCAACAGCCGCGCGGCGTCGGCGAGCTCGAGCGCATGCGCCGCGGCGAGCGCCGAATATTCGCCGAGCGAGTGGCCGGCGACGAAGGCGACATGGCGCTTCCAATCGAGCCCGCCATCCTTCTCGAGAACGCGGGCGACGGCGAGGCTCACCGTCATCAGCGCCGGCTGCGCGTTCTCGGTCAGCGTGAGATCGCTCTCCGGCCCCTCGAAGATGAGGCGCGACAGATTCTGACGCAGCGCTTCGTCGACTTCCGCAAAGACGTCGCGGGCCGTGGCGAAGGCAAGCGCGAGCTCCTTGCCCATGCCGACGGCCTGCGAGCCTTGCCCCGGGAATATCAGGGCGCGTGTCATGCCGATCTCCTCAAACGATGGCGTCCGCTAAAGCAAATTGGACCAGTCCATATGGACGTAGTCGAAATCGAGTCGATCGTAATGACCGCAACGCAATTTCATGTCGACGAGTTGCTGCCCCGATTCAGCAGGCTCGATAGCTTGCTGAGTTTTGGCATCGCGCCGAATGCAAATCTGGCGCGCTTTCCAGTCGAGCTTCGCCTGCTCGGCCTCTGTTGCCGGGGCGGCCCCGGCATCGGCGCGCGCTGTCGAGACGCCGAATTCATCGCGCGCGGGATCGCGCACGATGGGCACGCAGCCGCTCACCCCAACGACAAGAAGCACGGCAAGGCTCACGAATCGTCCCACGAACTCCCCCTTCGTCATCCTGCGATAACATTCGCTGGCGGGCCTGTCCAGCCGCGGGTGGGCCCGCGCCGGCCGGACCGGAATTGGCTTTGTTTGGCAATTTTTAATTTTCAGGCCTCGCCGGGACGCCCGGCTCCTCCTCCACCCCCTCACGCTTTCTGCGTGCGGCCTCCTATATGAGCGTTCCGAACAGCAAATCAAGAGTGGGCGCACTCGGCCTTGCGGCGTGGGCCTTGCGTTGCAACCGCGCTCATGTATATTCCGCCGCCTCCTTGCCGGCCGCGCCGGCTAGGCCCGGGCGGCTGATGTCGGGGCGTCCCCACCAGCGCCGGACCACGAAAGATCCATAAGGAGATCGGATGCCGTTCTACGAAAACGTGTTCATCGCGCGCCAGGATATTTCGACCGCTCAGGTCGAGGCCCTGGCTGACAGTTTCGCCGCGCTCATCGCCGAGCAAGGCGGCAAAGTCGAGAAGCGCGAATATTGGGGCCTCAGGAATCTCGCCTATCGGGTGAAGAAGAACCGCAAGGGCCATTACGTGCTGTTCAACATCGATGCGCCGCCCGGGGCGGTGAGCGAGCTCGAGCGTAACATGCGCATCAACGAGGACGTGCTGCGCTATCTCACCATCAAGGTCGAGGAGCTCGAGACGGGCCCGTCGGCGATATTGCAGAACCGGGGCCGCGACGAGCGCGACCGTGATCGCGGCCCGCGCCGCGGCTACAGCGACCGCGACCCGCGTGAAGAAGGAGTCGAAGGATGAGCGATTTCGAGGAGCGCGGCGAGCGCGGTGGCGGCGGCCGGCCGGCGGCGCGGCGGCCATTCTTCCGGCGGCGCAAATCCTGCCCCTTCTCCGGACCCAACGCGCCGAAGATCGACTACAAGGATGTGAAGCTGCTGCAGCGTTTCGTCTCCGAGCGCGGCAAGATCGTGCCGAGCCGCATCACGGCGGTCTCGACGAAGAAACAACGCGAGCTTGCGCAGGCGATCAAGCGCGCCCGCTATCTGGGCTTGCTGCCCTACGCGTTGCGCTAGAGCGAGGCCCTCATGGTGGATGTCATTCTTCTCGAGCGGGTCGAGAATCTCGGCCAGATGGGCGAGGTCGTCAAAGTGCGGCCCGGCTATGCGCGCAACTATCTGCTCCCGCAGAAGAAGGCGCTGCGCGCGACCAAGGATAATCTCACTTATTTCGAAACGCAGCGGGCCCAGCTCGAAGCCGCCAATCTCACACGCAAGAAGGAAGCCGAGCAGGTCGCGCAAAAGCTCGACGGGCTGTCGGTGGTCATCATCCGGCAAGCCGGCGAGAGCGGCCAGCTTTACGGCTCGGTCAGCGCGCGTGATATCGCCGACGCGGTGACGGCAGCGGGCTTCACCATCACCCGCGGCCAGGTCGTGCTCGACAAGGCGATCAAGACGCTCGGCCTCTACAATCTGCGCGTCATCCTCCATCCCGAAGTCTCGGTCCAGGTGACGAGCAACGTCGCGCAATCGCCCGAAGAGGCCGAGATGCAGGCGAAGGGTATCGATCCGATCAGGCTGGCGCAGGAAACCGCGGCGCGCGAGGCGGCCGAGGCCGAGACGACAGCGGAAGAGGAAAAGCCCGAAGAATAGTCGCCGCGGGTCGATGCGTGTCCTCGGCGTCGCCCCGGCCGATCTCCTCCGCTACGGCGGCCAGCCGCTGCTCTGGGATCGCGGCTTTCGCTGCGCCGTCACGATCGGCGGACCGGGCTTCGCGGGCGTTCTCTTCCATAATACCGATTTCGGCCTGATGGCCGCGATCTGCGCGCTGTGGCCGTGGCTCAACGACCTCGGCGGCGCGCTCGAGGATCGCCTCCTCAACATGGCGGCGAGCACCACTGCAACGTTGATCGGCGGCGCGCTCGCCATGGTCGCAGGGCAGCATTACTGGCTGCAACTCATCGTGCTCTTCGTCATCAGCCTCGACATCGGCTGGATGCACAACACAAGCCGCTCGCTCGAGAATGCGGCGCGCTGCCTCGGCTTCTCCTTCGTCGTCGTCGCGAGTCTCCATCTGACCGATCCCGCGATCGCGCTCGCGGCGATCGCGGGCGGGATCTGGGCGATGGCCGTCGCCTGCGGCGATTACGTCTTCCGTCGCGGCTATGTTGCCGAAACCGGAAGCAATGTCCGGAGCGGACTACGACGCTTTCTGACCGACCACCACCCCGATTGGCGCTTCGGCCTGCGCTATGGCTTGGCAGCGGCCCTAGGGCTCGGGCTTGCCGAGCACGTCGGCGCCACTCACGCGGCCTGGGTGACGATCACCACGCTTGCCGTGATGCGGCCGGTCGAAGCGGAGAGCGTGCAGCTCGTCCTGCAGCGCGCCTTCGGCACCTTCATCGGCGTGCTGGTCGCGCTCGGCGTCGTCTCCTATACGCACAATCCATGGGCGCTTGCCGCCGGCGCCGCGATCCTCGCGATCTTCATCGCGCCGGGCATGCAGTGGCAGCGCTGGTCGGGATTTGCCGCGATCACCGCCGCCATCCTGGTGCTGCTCGACCTCGCGCTCCTCACCGAGGGCGGCGACCGGCCGCTGCTTTTGGAGCGGATTTTGGACACGCTGCTCGGCTGCGCGATCGCCCTCGCCGCCACCTGGCTCGTTTTCCCCGAGCGCCGGCCGCGCGCGGCGAAAACCTAATCGGGCGCGCGCAGGCGATAGCCGACGCCCGCCTCGGTCAGGATAAGGGAGGGGCGCTCGGGATCGGGCTCGATCTTATGTCGCAGCTGGCGGACGTAGATGCGCAGATACTGCACGTCGGTCGCGCCGCCCCAGACCTCGCGCATGATGTGCTGATGCGTCAGCACCTTGCCCGCATGCATGACGAGAAGGCGCAGCAGATCGTATTCCTTGGGCGAAAGCTTCACCTCGACACCCTTCACGGTGACATGGCGGCGCACGAGATCGACCGCGAGATCGCCGCTCTTGAAGATCGGCTCCTCGCCGCGCTGCTGCAGATGATGGCGCAGCGCCGCGCGCAACCGCGCCTGCAGCTCGTCCATGCCGACGGGCTTGGTCACGTAATCATCGGCACCGAGATCGAGCGCCTCGACCTTGCCGCGCTCGTCGCTGCGGATCGAGAGGACGACGATCGGCGTCAGCCCGATGCCGCGAATGCGGCGGATCACCTCGCGGCCGTCGATATCGGGAAGCCCCAAATCGAGCAGCACGACATCGGGCTTCGCGCGGCCGAACGCCGCCCATCCCTCCTCCCCCGTCGCGGCTTCGATCACCTCGTAATTCTCCGCGGCAAGGCTTGTCCGCAGCAGCCGCCGGATCGCCGGCTCGTCATCGATGACGAGGACGCGCACGCGCGGCGCCGTCATACGGCCTCGGCGCGGCCCGGCGGCACCGGTAATTCGATGGTGAAGTCGGCGCCTAGGCGATCTCGGCGGTTGCGCGCGCGGATCGTTCCACCAATCGCCGACACGAAGCCGCGACAGATCGCGTGGCCCAAGCCCGTTCCCGGCCGCCGCCGGTCGCCTTCTTGCGCGCGATGGAACTTGTCGAAGATACGCTCGAGCTGATCCGACGGAATGCCGTCGCCTTCATCGAGGACGTCGAGCTGCACCGCGCCGCCGTAGCGGCGCGCGCGAATCTCGATCTGGGAATCGCGCGGCGCATACTTCGCGGCATTGTCGAGGAGGTTGAACAGCACCTGCTCGAGGAGCACGAAATCGAGCCTCAGCATCGGCAGATCCGGCGCGATGTCGATCTTGATGCGGTGATTGGCCAACACCTTGCCGGCACGCTGCAGCGCGGTCCCGACCACCTCGCCCAAATCGATCATCTCGAGCTTCGGCGCGATCGTACCGGCTTCGAGCTTCGTCATGTCGAGGAGATTACCGACGAAGCGGTTGAGCCGCTCGGCTTCCTCGAGAATGGTCGAGACGAGCTCGTCGCGCTGCGCGTCGTCGTAGCGCGTGCCCACGCTTTTGAGGCTCGAGGCCGCGCCGATGATCGAGGCGAGCGGCGTGCCGAGATCGTGCGAAATCGAGGTGAGGAGCGCCGAGCGCAGGCGCTCGCGCTCCGTCTGCAGCCGCGCGGTGTTGAGATCGTCCTGGAGATGAATGCGCTCGATCCCGAGCGCCGCCAGATCCATCAGCGCATCGAGGAGCCGCCGCGTATCGGGTGAGAGCAACAGGCCCGGCGTCTCGCGATCGAGGCCAATGACGCCGACGGCACCTCGCCCGGTGCGCAGCGGCAGAAAGAGGCGCCTCGCGCCCGGCAGCGTATCGGAGCCGCGACCCGCCGGGTGATTATGCGCCCAGCTCCACTTCGCCGCCGCGATATCGGCGCCGTCGAGCTGGTCCTCGGGCGGATAGCCGGCCTTGACCGCGAGATCGATGCCCTCCGGCATCAGGATGACGACATGCAATTTCAGCATCGAGGCGATCTGATAGGCCGTGGCCCAGAGCAGATCGTCGAGCGTCGCGACGCCGGCGAGCTTCTTGCTGAAGCCCAAGAGCGCTTCGGTGACGCGAGCGCGCGCGGCCGCGGCAACAGCCTGCGCCCGCGTGCCGGCGGCGAGATTGCTCGCGATCAACGCCGTCACGAGAAAGGCGATGAGCGCCAGCACATTCTCGGGATCGGTGATGGTGAAGGTATGAAGCGGCGGGAGAAAGAAGAAATTATAGGCGAGAACGCTGACGACGCAGGCAAAGAGCGACGGCCAGAGCCCGTAGCGCGCGGCGACCACGAGCACCGCGGTCAAAAAGACGAGGGCGATGTTGAGGACGTTGAGGAATTGCTGCAGCGCAATCCCGACCAGCAGGGCGACCGCGACGATTCCAGCGGTGATCGCATAGGGCTTCGCATCAAAGGCCCGCTTCGGCGCCTCGGTAACGACGGTTTTGGGCGGCACGAGCTCGCCGCCCGCGCCGGCGATGACATGAACGCTGATATTCCCGGCGCGCCGCGTCAGATCATGGACGATCGAGCCGCGTAGCATCTCGAACCAGCGCGAGCGCACGGATTTGCCGATGACGATCTGGGTGATGTTGTTGGCCTCGGCATAAGCGACGATGTCGTCGGCAATGCCGCGGCCGGGGATCGTCACGGCCTCCCCGCCGAGGCGCTCGGCGAGGCGGAGCGTGTCGGCGATGCGGTCGCGCTCCGCCTCGCCGGAGCGGTGATGGCGCGAGGTCTCGACATAGATCGCGGTCCAGGGCGCATGGAAACGATCGGCTAGACGCTTGGCATAGCGGATGAGGCCGGCGGTCGACGGATCCTCGCTGACGCAGACGAGCACGCGCTCCCCCGCCGCCCACGGTCCGCTGATCGCATGCGCGCGCATATAGGTGAGCATCTGCTCGTCGACGCGCTGTGCCGTGCGGCGCAGCGCGAGCTCGCGCAGCGCGGTAAGATTGCCGGGCTGGATATAGTGGCGCAGCGCGCGCTCGGCCTGGGCCGGGACATAGACCTTGCCCTCGCGCAGCCGCTCGATCAGATCGTCGGGCGAGAGATCGACGATCTCGATATCGTCGGCGCGGTCGAGAATGCTGTCGGGAACGGTCTCGCGGATGCGAATGCGGGTGATCTGCGCGACCACATCGTTGAGGCTCTCGACATGCTGGATGTTGAGCGTCGTATAGACATCCATCCCGGCCGCAAGCAGCTCCTCGACATCGAGATAGCGCTTCGGATGCCGGCTGCCGACGACATTGGTATGGGCGAGCTCGTCGACGAGGACGAGCTTGGGCCGGCGCGCGAGAATGGCATCGATATCCATCTCCTCGAGCAAGTGATCGCGATATTCGATGCGCCGGCGCGGAACGACCTCGAGCCCCTCGAGCAGCGCCTCGGTCTCGACGCGGCCATGGGTTTCGACCACGCCGACGACGATGTCGACGCCCTCCTCGCGCGCCGCATGCGCCGCGGTCAGCATCTTGTAGGTCTTGCCGACGCCCGGTGCCGCGCCCAGGAAAATCTTGAGCCGGCCCTGCCCTTCGCGCGCCGCCTGGCGCAGCAGCGCCTCGGGCGATGGGCGCTGGTCTCGTTCCGACGTATCGGTCGTAGCCATCGCCCTCCGTTATGGCGCCGCGCTGTGGCGTTATCCTAGCGCGGCGGCAGTGCGTCGAGCGCCAGGTTGAGCTTCAACACATTCACCCGCGGCTCGCCCAGAATACCAAGTACGCGGCCCTCTGTGTAGCTGTCGACAAGGGCCTCGACCTGCTCGACCGGAAGGTGGCGCGCCCTGGCGACGCGCTGTACCTGGAAGGCGGCTGCCGCCGGCGTAATATCGGGATCGAGGCCGCTCCCTGACGTCGTCACGAGATCGACCGGGATCGGCGCCGGGTTCTCGTCCTTGAGCTTTGCCGCCTCGTCCTTCACCCGATCCACCAGGGCCTGACTGGTGGGGCCGAGATTGGAGGCGACGGAATTGTCCGCGGCATAGGGGACTGGCACCGTCTTGCTCGAATCGTCCGGATCGGGCTCCGAGGTCGCGGAGGGGCGGCCGTGGAAATATTTATCGGAGGTGAAATTCTGCCCGATGAGCGCGGAGCCGATCACCGTGCCGTCCCTCGTGATGAGACTGCCATTGGCCTGATGCGGGAAGAGAATCTGGGCGATGCCGGTCATGCCAAGCGGATAGGCAAGGCCAGTGATCACCGTCATGGCGATGATCATGACGATGGCGGGGCGAATTTGCGAAAGCATGGGTAAGGCCCTCCTTCAAGCAAGGCCGATGGTGGTCACGAGCATATCGATGAGCTTGATGCCGACGAACGGCACGATGATGCCTCCCAAGCCATAGATCAGCAGGTTGCGGCGCAGGATGCTGGCGGCGCCGGCGGGCCGGTACGTCACGCCTTTGAGGCTCAAGGGGATGAGCGCGATGATGATGAGCGCGTTGAAGATGATCGCCGAGAGGATCGCGCTCTCGGGCGTCTTCAGCCCCATGACGTTGAGCACCCCGAGCTGCGGATAGAAGGCGACGAACATCGCCGGGATGATGGCGAAATACTTCGCCACGTCGTTGGCGATCGAGAAGGTGGTGAGCGCGCCGCGCGTCATCAGCAATTGCTTGCCGATGGCGACGATCTCGATGAGCTTCGTCGGATCGCTGTCGAGATCGACCATGTTGCCGGCCTCGCGCGCCGCCATTGTGCCGGTATTCATCGCGACGCCGACATCCGCTTGCGCCAGCGCCGGCGCGTCATTGGTGCCGTCGCCGGCCATGGCGACGAGCTTGCCGTTGCTCTGCTCGTCGCGGATGAGCTT
>CAYMNX010000125.1:0-2341 GCA_964391905.1 uncultured Rhizobiaceae bacterium | reverse complement strand
CGGTTCCGATCCTGCTGATCGGCGCGCGCGAGGGCGCCGATTTGTTCATCCGTGCGGTCGCGCGCGACCCGCATCGCTCCTATCGCGTCGTCGGCATCCTGGCCGACGGCACGGCGCGGGTCGGCCGCGACATCGGCGGCGTGCCGGTGCTCGGCACTTTCGACGAGATCGAGCCGGTGGTCGCGAAGCTGACGCGCCGCGGGGCGCGGCCGCAACGCCTCATCGTCTGCACCAATTCGCTCGATCGCGCCGTCGCGCGCCGCCTCCTCGATTTCTCGACCGAGTCCGGCATTCCGCTCGCCCGGGTGCCGCGCCTCACCGATTTTCGCAGCACGGGCGAGGACGATATCCAGCGCGTCGAGCCGGTCGCGATCGAGGATCTGCTCGGCCGGCCGCAGACCGTGCTCGATCGTGCCGGGATGCGCGCCCTGGTCGCAGGACGGCGCGTGTTGGTCACGGGTGCGGGCGGCACGATCGGCGGCGAGCTCGCGCGCAAGATCGCGGCCTACGGTCCGGCGCAGTTGGCGTGGCTCGATAACGGCGAATACGCGCTCTACACCATCGACCGGGAACTGACCGAGCGCTTTCCCGATGTGCCGCGGCAGGCGATCATCGGCGATGTGCGCGATCGGCGCCGCGTCGACGAGGTGATGGCGTCGGAGCGGCCCGAGCTCGTCTTTCATGCCGCGGCACTCAAGCACGTGCCGATCGTCGAGGCCAATCCCGGCGAAGGGATCATGACCAACGTGCTCGGCACGCGCAACGTCGCCGAATCCTGCCGCACCCACGGCGTTGCCGCCATGGTGATGATCTCGACCGACAAGGCGGTGAACCCCGTCAACGTCATGGGGGCGACCAAGCGCCTCGCCGAAGGAATCTGCCAGACGCTCGACCTCGTCGAATCGCGGCGCGACCATGGCACGCGCTACGTCACCGTGAGGTTCGGCAACGTCTTGGGCTCGACCGGCTCGGTCGTGCCTCTCTTTCAGCGCCAGCTCGCGGCCGGCGGGCCGCTCACCGTCACCCATCCCGAGATCTCGCGCTTTTTCATGACCGTGCGCGAGGCGATGGAGCTCGTCCTCCAAGCGTCGGCGCTCGCCTGCGAGGATGACGAGGCGCGCGGCAAGATCTTCGTGCTCGATATGGGCGAGCCGGTGAAGATCGTCGATCTCGCGATGCAGATGATCCGGCTCGCCGGCAAGAAGCCGGGTCAGGACGTGAAGATCGAGTTCGTCGGCTTGCGGCCGGGGGAAAAGCTCTATGAGGAGCTTTTCTATGCCAATGAGGCGCTGATGCCGACCAAGGCGCCCGGCATCCGGCTCGCCGCACCCCGAACCATGGACTATGCGATGCTTGCGCGCGCGCTCGACGAGCTCGCCGAATGCGCCCGCGAGCGGCGCGAGGATCGTTTGCTGACATTGTTGCGAACGCTGGTGCCGGAATACGGCCGGCTCGCAACGCAAGCCGCGCGTGCCGCCGGAGAGCCATAAGGCGGCCGCGATTTGGGGGAGCGAATGCCGAGCGGACATCGAGCCTTGATCATCGGCGGATCGATCGGCGGACTCTTTGCCGGCCATCTGTTGCGCCAGGCGGGCTGGGACGCCACCATTTTCGAGCGCAGCGCCGGCGCTCTCGCCGATCGCGGCGCCGGGCTCGGCATCTCGGCCGAGCTGATCGAGACGATGCGCCGTATCGGCCTGCGCGTATCGCGTTCCTACGTCCATCAAGTCAAGAACTCGATCTGGCTCGATCAGCGTGGCGAGATCGCCTATGAGAGCTCGCGGCTTGCCAATGGCAGCGCCTGGTCGATCATCTATCAGCCGCTGCGCTACGCCTTTCCCGCGGAGCACTACCGCACGGCGATGACGCTGACCGCCATCGAGCAAGACGGTGACGGCGTCACCGCGATCTTCGCCGACGGCGCGCGCGAGCGCGGCGATCTGCTCATCGCCGCAGACGGCGTCTTTTCGACGGCGCGGCGCCAATTTCTACCCACCGTCGAGCCGCGCTCCGCCGGCTATGTTGCCTGGCGCGGATTGCTCGACGAAAAGGATCTGCCGCCGGCCGCGCATCGCCTATTGCTCGACCGTGCGGCATTTTCCTTCCCCGAGGGCGAGCAGGTCGTCTCGTTGCCCGTGCCCGGTCCCGGCAACGATCTGAGGCTTGGCCATCGGCGCTATTATTTCATCTGGTACCGGCCGACCGATCGCGAAAAGCAAGGCGAGCTCTTTACCGATGCAAGCGGCCGCTCGCACGGCGTCTCGATTCCGCCGCCGCTCATCCGGCCGCAATTCATCGCCGAGATGAAGGCGGCGGCGCGGGCCAAGCTTTCGCCCGTGCT
>CAYMNX010000124.1:0-12124 GCA_964391905.1 uncultured Rhizobiaceae bacterium | reverse complement strand
CGTCTTTTCCGCGGTTTATCTCAACGGCCAAAAGCAGGGCTATTCGCAGAACGGGGCCGTGTTCTATCGCGACGTGCCGGCGGGAACATACCATATCTCGGTCTTCAGCCGCGCGGTCATTCCCTTTCAGTTCAAGACCGTTACCGTTGCGCCTGGACAGAATCTTTACGTCCACATCGAGCCGTTTCCAGCCTGGGACCGCTATGGCTCGCGCGAATCCTTCGTCGTCGCGATCGCCGATCCCGCTAGCGGCGCGCAAGAGATCGCCGATCTGCCGCTGATTGCCGGATAAAGCGCTCTACACGGGGGGCATCCCAGCCAGGACGCTCGTCTCGCGCGCGCTCGCTATTGGTGGTCGCTTCCGCCCGACAGCGCCGCCGCCATCGGCATCGGTTGCGGCGCGCTGTCTTGCCAGCCACCACCAAGAGCATTGAAGAGGCTGACGAGAGCCTGCATATGCGCAATACGGGTTTGGGCCAATTGGTCGTCCGCCGTGAAAAGCGCATTTTCGGTGGTCAAGACCGTGAGCAGATCGACGCTGCCGATACGGTATTGCACCTGCGCGATATCATAGGCGCGCCGCGCCTTCGCGACCGCTTCCTCCTCACTCGCTTCCTGCTCAGCCGTGCGCCGCGTCGCCGCCAGCGCATCTTCGACGTTGCTGAAGGCCGACACCACCGCCTTGCGATAGTTCTGGATCAGCTCTTCGTAACGGCCTTTCGTCAGATCGAGCTGCCCGCGAAGCGCGCCGCCTTCGAAGATCGGCTGCGTCACCGATGCAGCCAGAGCGTAGACGCCGCTGCCCGGTGACAAGAAAGACGAAAGCGCCAAGCTCTCCCAGCCACCGGATGCGGTCAATTGGAGGTCGGGGAAAAACGCGGCGCGCGCCACTTTGATATTGGCGTTGGCCGCGATGAGCTGCGCTTCCGCCTCTCGGACATCGGGTCGGCGTGCCAGCAATTCCGAGGGAAGGCCGGGCGCGACGGTCGGCACCGACAACCGCGCCAAGGAATTGCCGACAAGCTTCATCTCGTTGGGCGGCTTGTTCAGCAGGATCGCAAGCGCATCGAGATTTTGCGCATATTGTTGCTGCAGCGGCGGAATCGCCGCACGCAGACCCGCGACGACCGTCTCCTGTTGCGCGACGTCGAGATCGGTCGCCGTGCCGACCCGGGCCCGGCCGCGGATGATGGTCAGCACATTCTCGGCGTTGGCGAGATTATCCTGTGCGACTTGCAGCCGATCCTGCACACCAAGCGCCTGAAAATAGGTCGTGGCGACGGCCGACTCGATCGTCAAGGCAACGACCTGTAGATCGTAACGGCTCGCTTGGGCCGTCGCTTTGGCCGCCAACAGCGCTGCCGCGTTCTTGCCCCAAAAGTCGACCTCGTAGGAGGCGCTCACCCCCAGCGAATAGTTCGCGAAGTGAATCTGCTGCCCCGTAAAAGGCGAAACCTGCTGCTGCGTCGAATAGCCGCCATTGGCCTCGATGGATGGAAGAAGCGGTGCGCCGGCAATTCGCGTCTGCGCATCGGCTTCCTTTACCCGAGCAATTGCCGCGCCGAGATCGGCATTGGCTTGCCGTGCGGTCGCCATCATCTGGTCAAGCTCGGGCGAGCCGAAGCCCTGCCACCAATCGGCGGCCGGCCATGCAGCCACCTCCGATCGATCGCCTTCGCGCCAGGCGCTCGGCGTCATCGTATCCGGGTGCTTGAAATCGGGCCCGAGATCGCAACCGGCAAGCACAACGCTCGCAAAGGCGAGCGCCGCGAGGTTGCTGGTTGCCCGCCGTCTGCTCATGGCGAAGCCGAGGCGCTGTCGACGCGGATATTGACCCGGCTGCCATTGGCGAGGTCGACGGACGGATTGAGGACGACTTTGTCGCCATCGGCAACACCGCCGCTGGTTTCGACCTCGGTGCCAAAATCACGCACCACGTCGATCTTTTGCAGGTGGACCGCGCCATTCTTGACGATCGCCACCTGAAGGCCCGATTGATTGAAGATGACCGCAGCGCCGGGCACGATGAGCGATGGCGTGAGCCGCGGTATCTTGAGCTCGACGGTGCAGTAGATTCCGGGGCGCAGCGCGCCGTCAGGATTGGGAACATCGATCTCCGTGAGGAGCGTTCGCGTCCCGGGCTGCAAAGCATCGGCGATGCGTGTCACTTTGCCGGTAAACGTGCGTCCAGGGATTTCCGGCACATGGATGACGGCGTCGGCGCCGGGCGTCAATCCGTAGGCTTCGTCCTGTGGAACATAAAGTTGGACGCGGATCACGTCGCTATGCACCATCGTGAAAAGCGCCGTTCCGCTTGCGGCGTCCGCTTGGACCAAGCTGCCGACATCGACGTTTCGCTGCGTCACGACGCCGTCGAACGGGGCCACGACCTGCTGATAGGCTTTTTGCTGACGCAGTACGTTCAGCTGCGCCTGCTGTGCCCGAATGGTCGCTTCCGCGGCATTTGCCGCTTGTTGCTGCGCCTGATAGTTGAGGCGGTCGGTGTCGGCCTGCTGCTTCGAGGCGAAGCCTTGCGGCGCGAGCGCTGCGGACCGCGCCGCCGTTATCCGCGCGAGCTCGCGATTTGCCTCGGTCTGGGCGAGCGCTGCCTGGGCCTGAGCAATCGTCGCCTCGGTTTGCTTGATCTGGTCCTCGAGTTCCGGCGCTGTGATCTCGAGAAGCAGATCGCCCGCCTTGACCCGAGAGCCGATATCGACAAGCCGCCGCGCGACATAGCCGCTTGCGCGCGCATAGATGTTCGCCGTTTCGAAACCGAGGGTCGTTGCCGGCAGGGTCACACTCATCGTGTCGCCGCTCGCATGCACCTCGCCGACGCGAACGGTCGGGACGAAATTGCGCTGAAGCGCCGCGGTCGCCTCCACCTCACGATAACGCTCTAAGTGCTGCCATACGCCGAAGCCGAGGGCGAGGAGGAGCAGGACCAGAACGCCGAGCGCGGGCGCATAACGCTGCGAAGCGCGGCTCGGTGGTCGCCGCTCTGGTCGATGGTCGAGGGGCGACGTGACCGTCTGATTCGGCGGCGTCATTTGCTGCTCGTCCGGCATCACCCGATCTCCTTGAAAACGCCATGCGCCGGCTTGCCGTCATTGCGCTTTCGCAGCAGGGCGAAGAGATATGGCACCGCCAGCAAGGTGGTCGGCGTCGCGAAAAGAAGCCCGCCGATCACGGCACGCGCCAATGCTGCGTTCTGCTCTTCGCCGGCGCCGCCGATCGCCATCGGCACCATGCCGATGATCATTGCCGCCGCGGTCATCAGGACCGGCCGAATTCTCGTGTGCCCGGCGGAAACCGCCGCATCGAAGGCGGACATGCCGGCGAGCTGCTGCTCGCGCGCGAAAGTCACAAGCAGAATGGAGTTCGCGGAAGCGACGCCGACCGCCATGATCGTGCCCATCAGGGAAGGGACGCTGAGCGTCGTGTCGGTGATGTAGAGCATCGTCACGATGCCGCACATGGTGATCGGCAAAGCCAGGATGACGACGAAGGGATCGCCGAAATTCTGATAATTGACCACCATAAGCAGGTAGACGAACACGGCGGCGAAAAGCAAACCGATACTCAGATTGCGAAACGCGTTATTCATGCTATCGATCTGGCCGATCACCTCGATCGAATTGCCGGGTGCGAGCTGCGGACGAAGCTCGCCGACAATTTTGTTGATGTCGCGCGCGATGCTGCCGAGATCGCGGTCCTGGGCGGCCGCATAGACCTCGTAGACCGGCTGAATATTGGCCTGATTGGCGTTGGTCGGGGTCGAGGCGCGCTTGATCGTCGCCATGTTCCCCAAGAGCATCGGGATCGGTCCGTCGGAGGTGTTCGACGGCACCGCGCTCACCGGCGTGTTGGCGAGATCGTTCACGGAGTGGATGCGGTATTCCGGCGTTTGTACCGCGAAGTAATAAGGAATGCCCGATTTCGGGTCGGTCCAGAAATTGGGGCTCACCTGCTCCGAGGAGCTGAGGCTGACATTGAGATTGGACGCAATCTCATTGGCGTTGAGGCCGAATTCGGCCGCCCGCGCGCGGTCGATCGAGACGTAGAGCTCGGGCGCGGACACTTCCTGCTGCAGATGCGCGTCGACGATACCGGGAATGGCGGCCATGCGCCGACGCAGCTCCTGCGCCACTTGCAGATTCTTCGTCCGATCATAGCCGACGGTTCGGACGTCGATCTGCGCCGGGAGACCGAAATTGAGGATCTGGGTGACGATATCGGCCGCCTGAAAATAGAAAGTATCCTCGGGAAAGTCCGTCGCCAGAACGCGCCGCAATTCCCGCACATAATTCGCCGTCGGCGCATGGCCCTCCTTCAGCGAGACGAGGATGACGCCGTCATTGACCCCGATCGTCGAGCCGTCGGTGAAGGCAAGATTATAGAGGCGCGCCGGCAGGCCGATATTGTCGACGATGAGATCGCGATCGCTCGCCGGGATCACCTGACGAATTCGATCCTCGACCGCCTGAAAGATCTTTTCTGTCTCCTCGATCTGGGTCGCGGCCGGCGCACGCACGTGGAGCTGAATCTGCCCGCCATCGATCTGGGGAAAGAAATCGCGGCCGACGAAGATGAACATCGTCACGCCGAACGCCAGCACCGCCGCGAGCGCCGCGGGCACGATGAGACGGCGCGTCAGCAGCGTTCGCAGCAGCCGCGCGTAACCCTCCCGCAGGTGCTCGAAGCCGCGCTCGAAATGGCCGTGGAGCCGCGCGAACCGGCCGCCGCCTCCCGGCTCGCCCGGAGCCGCGTGGTGCTCGCCTTTCAAGAGCAGACCGATGGTGATGGGCGTCAAAGTCCGCGACAAGCCGTAGGAGGCGAGCATCGCGAAGATCACGGCGAGGCCGAGCGGCGTGAAGAGATATTTTGCCGGTCCTTGGAGGAATATGACCGACGTGAAGACGCAGCTGATGGCGAGGGTCGACACGAGGGTCGGCACCGCGATCCCGGCGGCGCCGTGGAGCGTCGCGTCGTGAAGCGGCATATGCTCTTCGCTTCGCAGGCGATGGGTGTTCTCGATCGTGACGGTCGAATCGTCCACGAGAATGCCGATGGCGAGCGCGAGGCCGCCGAGCGTCATCGTATTGAGCGTCTCGCCGAGGAAATAAAGCGCGATGATCGACGTCAGGATGGCGAGCGGAATCGATATCATGACGACCAGGGTCGAGCGCCACGATCCGAGGAAAACGAGGATCATCAGGGCCGTGAGGCCGGCGGCAATGGCGCCTTCGCGCAAGACTCCGGTGATCGAGGAAATGACAAAGACCGATTGGTCGAAGAGCTCCTTGATCTCGAGGCCGGGCGGCGCCGCGGCGCGCGCGACGCGCAGCGCCGCCTTGACGCTGTTGACGACATCGAGCGTCGAGGCGTTGCCGTTCTTGATGATGCTGAGCAGCACCGAGCGAGAGCCGTTCTCACGCACGACGTTCTGCTGTACCGCCGACCCGTCGCGCACATAGGCAACATCGCGCAGAAATACCGTGGCGCCGTTGCTGTATTTGATGGGAATGCGGTTGAGATCGTTGATCGTCTGCGGCGTCGCGTTGGTCTGGACGGTGAATTGGGTATTACCGATCTTGGCCGTGCCTGCAGGCAAGGTGAGGCTTTGGGCGTTGACGGCATTGACGACGTCGAGCGGCGTCAGCCCCTTGGCGAGGAGCTTCGTCGGATCGAGATCGACCATGATCTGGCGATATTTTCCGCCCGCCGGCGTCGGCAGCGTGACGCCATGGATCGGCGCCAGACGCTGGCGCAGATTGTAGATGCCGTAGTCATAGAGCTGCTGCTCGTTGAGACTGTCGGAGCTCAGGCTGATCTGCAGCACCGGGACGCTCGAGGCGTTGAATTGCACGATCATCGGCGGCTGGATGCCGGCCGGCATGAGCGCGCGAATGGCATTCGTCGCCGCGACGATTTGCGCGATGGCGAGATCGAGATTGACGTCCGGCTGGAAATAGATCTTCTGCACCGAGATGCCCTGAAGCGTCTGGGCCTCGATGTCGCGGATGTTGCTGACGTTGGCGCTGATCGAATACTGGCTATAGGTGGTGACGCGCTGCTCCATCTCCGTGGTGCTGAGTCCCGTGTACTGCCAGATCACGGTGACGACGGGAATATTGATCTGCGGAAAGATGTCGGTCGGCATGGCTCGGATGGCCGAGATGCCGAGGAACAGGATGAGGAGCGCAAGCACATAGAAAGTATGCGGCAGCCGCAAGGCGAAACGGACGATTCCCATGTCGACTGTCCAGACTCAGATCAGTGCGCGTTCGCCGCCGCCGCGTGACGCCCGCTGTCGAATGGTCTTCGCTCGGCGCGGGACGAGGTTACCGAGGCCACAGTGACAAACATTCCCATCTCGGCGCGTTCCGTCCATCCGCTGAGCCGCGTCCCAAACAACCTTATCGGCGTCGCTCACGGCCGGCTTGCTTGGCTCGTGCGGCGATCATTTCGGCGGCCGGAAGGGGTCGCCTTCGATCCTGCCGGTTTGCGATCCCGGCACCACGATCGAACGTTATCTATTCACTGGCGCGAGCCCCGGCTTTGTATCGGCTGCTATCGCTTGCTCTTTTTTGCCGCGATCGCCGCGATCCGGAGCAAGTGCTTCTGCGATTGCGTCTCCGCTTCGGAGCGACCGATCTTAATCGCACCCGCAAGCGTCCTTGCTCGGCCGATCCTGCAGCCGAGGCGCGAAGCGGTCAGTTAGCCGCCGCCAACCGCACGGCGCTGCCGTCGCGCAGCGAGGCCGATGGATTGACGACCACCGTCTCGCCCCCGGCAAGTCCTTCGGCGATCTCGACCTCGGCGCCGAAATCGCGACCGAGGCGAACCGGCGCGAGGCGGACATGGTCGCCTTCCACCACCGCGACCTTCAGCCCATCGGCGCGGTAGATCAACGCATTGGCATCGAGGCGGACGCGCGGCCGCGACGGCGTCAGATCGAAATGCACATTCGCATAGAGACCCGCCGTCAGCACGTTATCGGGATTGTCGATATCGACCTCCGTCAGCAAGGTCCGCGAGCCGCTGTCGAGCGCGCGCGCCGTTCGTGCGACGACGCCCTTGAAGCTGCGGCCGGCCAGCTCGGGTATCGTCACCACCGCCGGGACGTTCTCCTGCAACCCGTCAGCCGCGTCTTGCGGCACACGGACCTGAACTTTGACCCGATTGATGCGAGCGAGGCTGAAAAGCGGGCGCGCTGCCGCCACATCGGCGCTGACGAGATCGCCGACCTCGACATTGCGTGCGGTAACGACGCCGTCGAAAGGCGCCGCGACCGTCAAATAATCGCGACGCTGCGTGATGGCGGCGAGCGATGCTTCGGCCGCTTTGACATCGGCGGCACGCGCATTCTCGGTCAGCCGGTCCTCGTCGAATTTTTGGCTGCTGATGGCGCCGACCTTGACGAGGCTCGCCGAGCGCGCGGCGGTCGTATGCGCAAGATCGAGATTGGCGCGCGCCTGGGCGAGCGCAGCCTCGGCCTGGCTCACCTGCTGGTCGAGCTCGCGCGACTGGATCACCGCCATGACGTCGCCGGCATTGACGGTCTGGCCGATATCGACGAAGCGCTTGGCGATATAGCCCGAGGCGCGGGCGTTGATGGCGGCAGTTTCGATCGGCTCGACACTGCCCGGCAGGTCGAGCGGGACGGTGCCCACGAGCTTCTGCGCCGTGACCGTCCGAACCGTCGGAACCATGGCGGCGCGCGCCGCGGTCCGCGCCTCGGCCGACATTTCGGACTGGACATGGGTACCGGCGCCATAGGCAAGCCCGCCGACCAGAATCACGAGCGCGAGCCAGCCAACGGTCGCGGCGCGGGAATAGTCGCTGCGCGGCGGCGCCGACGGTTGCGAAGCCGATCGTTCGGCGTCGTCATTGGAGGGAACAGGCGTCAGCTTAGACATCGGCGAACTCCTTCATCAGCACGCCCTCATGCTTGCGCAGGCGGCTATAGAGCCAGGGAACCAGGAAGAGGGTGGCGAGCGTGCCGAGCATCAGCCCGCCAATCACCGCGCGGCCGAGCGGCGCGTTCTGCTCACCACCATCGCCGAGACCGAGCGCCATCGGCACCATGCCGATGATCATCGCGAGCGCCGTCATCATGATGGGCCGAAGGCGGGTGCGGCCGGCGGCGATCGCCGCCTCGGCGGCCGAGAGGCCATGGGCGCGCTGCTCCTTGGCGAAGGTCACGAGCAGGATCGAATTGGCCGAGGCGACGCCGACGCTCATGATCGCGCCCATGAGCGAGGGGACGCTGAGGCTCGTGCCGGTGGCGAAGAGCATGAATTCGATCCCGATCATGGCGCCGACAAGCCCAAGGATCACCACGAACGGATCCGTAAAGGATTGGAAATTGACTACCATGAGGAGATAAACGACGACCGTCGCGACGAGCAGGCCGATGCCCATATGGCTGAAAGCCGAGCGCATGCTGTCAATCTGACCTTCGACCATGATCGTATTGCCGGGATGGAGCTCGCCACGATATTTGGCGACGATGCGGTCGATATCGGCGGCGATGCGGCCGAGATCGCGGCCTTCGACATTCGCGTATATGTCGAAAGTCGGCTGGATGTTGGAATGATTGGCGACGACCTGGGTCGCGTCGCGGCTGAAGCTTGCGACATTACCGAGGAGCGTCGGAACCGTAACGCCCGTGCCGTCGCGCGTGCCGACCACGGTGTTGCGTACATCACCGAGCGAGGCGATCTTATATTGCGGCACCTGGACCGCGACGTTGTACTGAATGCCGGTCTTGGGATCGACCCAGAAATTCGGCGAAACCGTATTGCTCGAGGCAAGCGAGACCATGACGTCCTGCGCGACGTCCTGAATCTTGAGGCCCAAATCCTGCGCCCGCTGCCGGTCGACATCGACCATCAGCTCAGGCGCATCAACCACCTGGTGGAGATGCGTGTCGGCGACGCCGACGACATGGCTGATCTCGTCGCGCAGCGCATTGGCAACGCGCAGATTGGTGTCGCGATCATAGCCGACGACGCGAATATCGATCGGCGCCGGCAGGCCGAAATTGAGGATCTGCGTGACGATATCGGCGGGCTGGAAATAGAACACGACTTCCGGAAATTCCCGCGCGAGGGTATCGCGCAGCTGCTTGATGTAATCCATGGTCGGCTTGTGGTTAGGCTTGAGCGAGACGAGGATCTGGCCGTCATAGCCGCCAACCGTGGTGCCGTCATCGAACGGCATCGAATAGCGGAACGGCACGCCGATATCGTCGATGAGCAAGGCGCGCTCGCTATCGGGAATGACTTGGCGAATCGTGTCCTCGACGCGCTCGAAAATCTGCTCGGTGGTCTCGATCCGCGTGCCCGGCAGCGCCCGGACGTGAAGCTTGAACTCGCCCGCATCGATCGCGGGGAAGAAATCGCGCCCTGTCATGGTGAACAAGACCGCGGCGACGGCAACAAGCGTCAGCGTCGCCGCGGGAATCTTCCAGGCGCTCGCGACGAGATGCGTCAGAACCCCGACATAAGCATCGCGCAGGCGCTCGAATCCGGCCTCGAAGCCGCGTGCAAAACGCGCGAAGAGCGAGAGACGCCCTTCGACTGCGAGAGGACCATGCCGCTCGCCCTTCAGCAGGAGCGCGGCAAGAACCGGCACGAGGGTGCGCGACAAAAGATAGGAGGCGAGCATCGCGAAGACGACGGCGAGCGCCATCGGCGTGAACAGGTATTTTGAGGGCCCGACCAGGAACTCGACCGAGATGAAGACGGCGGAGATCGCGAGCGTCGACACCAAGGTTGGCAGGGCGATGCCGGCGGCACCGTGAAGCGTCGCTTGCGGCAGCGGCTCGCCCAATTGCCGCAGGCGATGGATATTCTCGATGGTGACGGTCGCATCGTCGACGAGAATGCCGACCGCCAGCGCCAGGCCGCCGAGCGTCATGATATTGAGCGTCTCGCCGATCGCGGAAAGGATGGCGATCGAGCTCAGGATCGAGAGCGGGATCGAGACGGCGACGATCAAGGTCGAGCGCCAGCTCGCGAGGAAGACGAAGATCATCGTCGCCGTCAGGAGACCGGCGATCGTCGCCTCGGTGGCAACCCCGCCAATGGCCGAGCGTACGAAAACCGATTGGTCGAAGAGCTCGTCGATCTTCATGCCTGGAGGCGCCGCCGCCCGGCTGACCGGCAGCACGTCATTTTTCACGGCGTTGACGACGTCCAGCGTCGAGGCGTTGCCGGCTTTCAAGATCGACAGGAGCACGGAACGCCGCCCCTCGTTGCGGACAATGTTCTGCTGCACGGCGACGCCATCGCGCACCTGCGCCACGTCCTTGATCTTGATGATGGCGCCGTCGACCTTGCGGATCGGCACTTCGTTCAGGATTGCGACAGCGTCGGCAAGCCCGTTCATGCGCACGCCATAGTCCTTGTCGCCGAACTTCACATCGCCGGTCGGGAGCGACAGATTTTGCGCGTTGATCGCGTTCGAGACGTCCATCGGCGTCAGGCCCTTCGCGGCGAGCGCCGTCGGATCGATATCGATCATCACCTGCCGGATCTTTCCGCCATAGGGCGGCGGCAGCATGGTGCCGGGAATAGGCGCCAATTGTTGGCGGATGCGATAGACGCCGTAATCGTAGAGCTCCGATTCCGAGAGACGGTCGGAGCTCAAGGCAAGCTGCAGCACCGGCACGGTCGAGGCGCTGTATTGCATGATGATCGGCGGCTGCGCGCCCGGCGGCAGGAAGGCACGGATCGAGTTGGTCGCCGAGACGATCTGGCTGAGCGCGAGATCGATGTTCACGTCGGGCTGGAAATAGATCTTCTCGACCACTAGGCCGGGAATCGTCTGGCTCTCGATATTCTTGATGTTATTGACGAAGAAGCTGATCGAGAATTCCGAATAGGTTGTGATCCGCTTTTCGGTCTCGTCGGTGCTGAGACCGTCGTAATACCAAACGACGGTAACGACCGGGATGTTGACATTGGGAAAGATATCGGTCGGCGTGCGCCGCACGGCTGCCACGCCCAAGAGCAGAATGACGATGCCCAATACGAGAAACGTGTAGGGCCGGTGAAGAGCAAGGCGAACAATACCCATGGCAATACCATCCCCGGGCAACGCGCGTTTGCGGCACGTTGCACTTGCTTTGATGCGTTCCTGTTGGTGACGATCGCCCTAGAAAAGGCGATCGCGGCTTAGACGCATTCGAGGTCGCGCGAGACGAGTAATCCGAAGGGCGAAGCTCCCCCACGGGACGGTGGATCTCCCCCGGCTGCGAAGATGGGAATCGAAACGGACGTTTCAAATTGGCCGAAAACGAAAACGCCATTCGGCCTGGCGAAACGATTGCCGCTGCATGGGCCGGCTATCGTCTCCCCGCTCTCAAGCCTCTTGTCCATCGCACGCTCCACGCCCATTTCTGTAGTGTACGATACAAATATAGGCCTGGACGCCTGTCGTCAAGAGGGTTATGTAGTGATGAATAAAGAATCTGCCAGGAGGACGCTGATGACCGTGGGACGCCCCCGCGCCTTCGACGTGGAGAAGGCCTTGGATCGCGCCATGGATGTGTTCTGGCGCAAGGGCTATGAGGGCGCGTCGCTCGCTGATTTGACCAAGGCCATGGGCATCAACCCGCCCAGCCTTTACGCCGCCTTCGGTAATAAGGAAGGCCTTTTTCGCCGCGCCCTCGACCGCTATGCGGACGGCCGCGCCAATTTCATGAGCGAAGTGTTGAGCGCGCCGACCGCGCGCCGGGTGGCCGAGCGGATGCTGCGCGGCAGCGCCGATCTCCTAACGGATCCGCGCCATCCGCCCGGCTGCCTCCTGGTGCAGGGCGGGCTTGCCTGCGGCACGGGCGGCGAGCGCGTGCCGGATGAATTGGCCTCGCGCCGCGCCGGTTCGGAGACGGAGCTGTGCGCGCGCTTCGAGCAGGCGCAACGCGATGGCGATCTTTCCGCCGATACGGATCCGGCCGCGCTCGCCCGCTATCTCGCGACCGTCACGCAAGGGATGGCGGTGAAAGCCGCGGCCGGGGCCAGCCGCGAGGAATTGCGCGATGTTGCAGAGACCGCGTTGCGCGCCCTCCCCGAAGATGCATCGCCACGACGGCGACGCCGGAAATGACGATGCCGGC
>CAYMNX010000123.1:0-7873 GCA_964391905.1 uncultured Rhizobiaceae bacterium | reverse complement strand
CTATCGCTTCGCGCACATGGTGGTTGCCGCCTATATCACGGGAAGCTTCGTCGTGATCGGCGTTTGCGGCTTTTATCTCGCGCAGCGTCGCCATCTGGAATTCGCGCGCGCCGGGCTTTCGCTCGCTATGTGGATCGTCCTGATCCTGACGCCGCTGCAGATCCTGCTCGGCGACATGCACGGGCTCAACACGCGCCAATATCAGCCGATGAAGCTCGCTGCGATCGAAGGCCGGTGGGAGACGGGAACGCGCGTCCCGCTGACGCTCTTTGCCTGGCCCAATATGGCGGAGGAGCGGGACGATTACGCGATCGATATTCCGGCCCTAGGCAGCCTCATCTTGACGCATGAATGGAATGGCGAGGTCAAAGGCCTGAAAGAAGTCCCGCCCGAGGACCGCCCCTACGTGCCGCTGCCATTCTTCGCCTTTCGCATCATGGTCGGCATCGGCTTTATCCTGCTGGCGATTGCCGTGACGGGTTTCGTCCTGCGCTGGCGCGGCCGGCTCTACGACGCACGCTGGTTCCACTGGATCTGCGCCTTTTCGAGCCCCTTGGCCTTCCTTGCCATTCTCGCCGGGTGGACGGTCACCGAGACGGGGCGCCAGCCCTACATCGTCTATGGCTATCTGCGCACGGCCAATGCCGCAGCGCCGATCGCCGCACAGGCGGTCGCGACCTCGCTGGTCTTGTTCGTGATCGTCTACCTCGTGCTGCTCGCGGCGTTCTTCTACTATGCGGCGCGCACGGTTTTCCGCGGACCGACAGGCGAGGAAGAGGCGCCGGCGAAGACCCGGCCGGGCGTCGAGACCGCGGCGACGCAGCTTGGACGGTGACCATGATGCTCGACCTGCCGCTGCTCTTCGCTTTCGTTATCGCCTTCGGCATTGCGATGGATGTGGTTATGGACGGGTTCGATCTCGTCGTCGGGATCTTGTTCCCGGCGGCGCCAAGCGATTTGGACCGCGACGTGATGATGAACTCGCTCGCGCCGATCTGGGACGGCAACGAGACCTGGCTCGTGCTCGGCGGGACGGCGCTCATCGGCGCCTTCCCGGTCGCCTATGCGACGCTGCTGCCGGCCTTTTACGTGCCGCTGATGGTGATGCTGTTCGCGCTGATTTTTCGCGGCCTCGCTTTCGAGTTTCGCTTTCGCGCAACCCGGCTGCGCCCGCTTTGGGATTGGTCCTTCGCCGGCGGCTCGGCACTCGCCGGTTTCTGCCAGGGGCTCGTGCTTGGCGCCTTCATCGAGGGCGTGCCGGTCACGCGCGACGCCTTCGCCGGCACGACCTTCGGCTTCTTGAGTCCCTTCGCCATCGCGAGCGGCCTCGGCCTCGTCGCAGGCTATGCGCTTCTCGGCGCGACC
The DNA here is from genome assembly GCA_964391905.1 of uncultured Rhizobiaceae bacterium. Taxonomy (GTDB): domain Bacteria; phylum Pseudomonadota; class Alphaproteobacteria; order ATCC43930; family CGMCC-115725; genus CAIKMD01. Next base: position 6,508 of record CAYMNX010000123.1, on the reverse strand, counting down.
TGGCTGATCCTTCGCACCGAGGCGACGACCGCTGCTTTCGCGCGCAAGGCCGCGGGCCCCGCCTTGCTCGTGACCCTTGCCTTCATTGCCCTGATCAGCCTCTGGACACCCATCGCCCAGCCTGCGATCGCCCAGCGCTGGTTCAGCCTGCCGAATATCCTTTTTCTTTGGCCGGTGCCGTTGCTGACCGCCTTTATCGCTTATGTCATTTGGCGAACGATCAACGGCGTCCGCGAGGCAGTGCCGTTTATCGGATCGATCCTCTTGTTCTTGCTGGCGTTGCTCGGCCTCGGCATCAGCCTGTTTCCCTATGCCGTGCCGCGCAGCATCACGATCTGGCAAGCCGCCGCCTCGACTCCGACCTTGGAGTTCCTCGGGGTGGGCGTGCTGATCATCGTTCCGATCATCCTTGCCTATTTGGCCTATGCGCATTGGATTTTTCGCGGAAAGACCCAACCCGGCATGGGCTATGGCGGCCACTAGCCGGGTTCCCGGCCTTCTCCTTCCTTGAGCCGACGCTTGCCGCAAATGCGGTGAGCGCCGGCAAATCTAGTCCGCCAAGACACCCCGCAACGCGCGATTGGCGACGGTCAACATCGCGAGATCGGGACGTGTCGCCCTTTCGATCTCGCGAACCAAATTCTCGAAACGCTCGATCGCGCTCGCATGGGCTGCGATGCGCGCTTCGAAATTCCGGCTTTCACCGTCGACCGCGTGGGCTGTCAGCTCCGCCTGCTCGGCATAGAGCTCCTCGATCAGGGCGGCGACGGCAAGCCTCTCCCATTGCGTTTCGGTGGGAAGCTTGCGCGCTGCGAGGCGCAGCGCATCGAGCTTGAATCGCGCGCCGACAGCGAAAAACCGCTTGCCCGCCTCGACCACGTCGATACCCGCGCCGATCGCTAGGCGAACGATATCGACTGCCGACAAAAGGAAATCGAGCCGCGCGACGCGCAGCGCGAGCGGCGTCGGCACGCCTTTTTCCACAAACGCCTCGACGCGACGTGCCAGTTCCCTTTTGTGGGTCTCCGGCAAGATTTCGACGATGTGCTCCGCCAGGGTGGCGACACCAGGCTTATAGGCGGCGACCTGGGCGCGGATATCGAATTTAGCGCTCGTCAAGAACCAGGCGCAGACGCGCTCGACGACCCGCAGCACCGTCTGCAGCATGTCGAGCTGCACCTTCGCCGAGATTTTGTTGTCAAGGGCGTTGATCTCGATCCACAGCGCGTCGAATTCGAAAACCTGGCGCAAGATCATGTAGACCCGAGCGACATCGCTCAAGGGGTGCCCGGTGCGCGCACTCACCTCATGCGCGAAACTGATCCCAGTACGATTGACGAGGTCATTCGCCGCAACGGTTGCGATAAGCTCGCGGCGCAGGCGGTGCTTCGCAATCGCGTCGCGGAACCGCTCGACCATCTGCTTCGGAAAATAACCGAAGAGATCTTCCTCGAGCTGCGGGTCATCGGGGAAATCGCTCGCGATCAGCTCGTCGACGAGGTTGTTTTTGACATAGGCGAGGAGCACCGACAATTCGGGGCGCGTCAGGGGCTGGCGCGCTTGCGCACGCGCCGTCAGGGCATCATCGCTCGGCAGAAACTCCACGGCGCGATCGAGCTTGCCGCTGCGCTCCAGATCGCGGATGAGCCGCGCTTCGCTTTCGAGCCGCTCGGAGCCTTGTGCCTCGGCGAGTGAGAGAGCGATGCCCTGCAAATAATTGTCGTCGAGCACCAGAGTCGCAACCGCGTCGGTCATCTCCTCCAAAAGCGCGTTGCGCTGCTTCAATGTGAGATCGCCCGCCGCAACCACGGCGTCGAGTGCGATCTTGATGTTGACCTCGTGGTCGGACGTATCGACGCCGGCTGAATTGTCGATCGCATCCGTATCAATGCGCCCACCCTTCATCGCATATTCGATGCGCCCGAGCTGCGTCACTGCGAGATTGGCGCCTTCGCCGACGACCCGGGCGCGAACGTCCCGGCCGTTGATGCGAAGCCCATCATTCGCTTTGTCGCCAACATCGGCATGGCTCTCATTCGTCGCTTTGACGAACGTGCCGATACCGCCGAAGAAGAGAAGATCGACCGGCGCCTCCAGAATCGCGCGGATCAACTCGGCCGGCGTCATATGCTCGGCGGTAATCGCAAGCGCGGTGCGGATTTCCGGCGAGAGTACGATCGACTTGGCGCGGCGCTCGTAAATTCCGCCGCCGGGCGAGATCAGCGACTTGTCGTAATCCGCCCAGCTCGAGCGCGGCAGGTCGAAGAGCCGTTGCCGCTCGGCGAAGCTTTTTTCCGGATCGGGATCGGGATCGAGAAAGATATGCTGATGATTGAAGGCGGCGATGAGCTTCGTATGTTTGGAGCGCAGCATGCCGTTGCCGAACACGTCGCCCGCCATATCGCCGACGCCGACACAGGTGAAATCGGTGCTCTGAATATCGAGATCCAGCTCGCGAAAGTGGCGCTTGATCAGCTCCCAGGCGCCACGTGCGGTAATGCCGATCGCCTTGTGATCATAGCCTGCCGATCCTCCCGACGCGTAAGCATCGCCGAGCCAGAATCCGTATTCGGCGGCTATTTCGTTAGCGATGTCGGAAAAAGTAGCCGTGCCTTTATCCGCCGCCACCACGAGATAAGGATCATCGCCGTCGTGGCGGACGACGTCCCGCGGCGGTACGACCCTGCCGCCGACGATATTGTCGGTGAGGTCGAGCATGCCGCGCATCAAGGTCTTGTAGCATTCGATCACCTCCGCTTGCTGCTGATCGCGTGTTGCCGGCATCCGCTTCACGACGAATCCGCCTTTGGAGCCTGTCGGCACGATCACCGCATTCTTCACCACTTGCGCCTTCATCAACGCGAGGATCTCGGTTCGGAAATCTTCGCGCCGGTCGGACCAGCGGATGCCACCACGCGCGACTTTGCCGGCGCGCAGATGCACGCCCTCGACTCGCGGGCTGTAGACATAGATCTCGTAGAGCGGCCGCGGCAGCGGCAGAAACTCGATTTCGCTGCTTGCGAATTTGACCGAGAGATAGGGCTTGGGCGAGCCGTCCGGCTGCCGCTGAAAGTAGTTGGTACGCAGCGACTTTTCGATGAGGCGCAGAAAGCTGCGCAAAATGCGATCCTCGTCGAGGCTTTCGACGAGATCGAGCTCCGGCAGGATTTCCGCGATGCGCCGCGCAGTCTCAGCCGCGGCGCGGCCGGCGAATTTCGGATCGAAGCGCGCCTCGAACAGCGCGACGAGACGCGCCGCAAGGCTTGCGTGATTGGCGAGCGCGTCTTCCATATAGGATTGGCTGTAGGCGGAACCGGCCTGGCGCATGACCTTGGCATAGAGCCGCAGGACCGTGACCTGACGCCAATCGATTCCGGCGGCGAGGACGAGACGGTTGAAGCCGTCGCTCTCCATTGCCCCGCTCCACACTTGGGCGAAAGCTTCTTCAAAGCGCTTGTGATCGCGCGCGAGATCGATATCCCCGAGCGGGGAGATGAGGCCGAAATCCTGAATCCAAACGTGCTGCGGATCGCCGCCGACCGCGACCTCGAACGGCGCTTCGGTCATGGCCTTCAGCCCCAGATCCTGGAGCATCGGAAGAATGTCGGCGAGGCTGCACGGCATGCCGACGCGACATATCTTGAAGCGCAACTCGCCGGGCTCGGCTTCGGGCGGCCGGTAGAGGCTCAAGGCCAAAGATGCGCCGGCACGCACCTCCTCGATGCGCTCGATATCGGCGATCGCGGTCGCGGCCGAATACCGCTCGCGGTAGCTCGACGGAAACGCGGCCGCATAGCGCGCCGCCAGCACGCGGCCTCGCTCCTCACCGCTTTCGGCGATCAGCGCTTGTGTGAGCTTGTCGCTCCAGCTTCGCGCGGCCTCGACAAGGTTGTGCTCCAGCACCTCGAGATCGACTTCGGGCAGCAAGACGTCGGCGCGGAGAATGAAATGAACGCGCGCAAGGACCGCTTCGTCGAGGTGAATCGTGTAGCTGTCGACCTTGGCGTGGAAGGCCGATTCGAGAATCGCGGCGAAACTCTGTCGTAGCGCCGTATCGTAACGCTCGCGCGGCACGTAGACGAGGCAGGAGGCGAACCGCGCGAATGGATCGCGGCGAACGAACAGCGCAATCCGTTGCCGCTCCTGCAAGCCGAGAATACCGATGGCAATGTCGTAAAGCTCGCTGCGCCCGATCTGAAACAGCTCGTCGCGTGGAAAGGTCTCGAGAATATGGGCGAGGGCCTTGCCGTCGTGGCTCGTGGGCGCGAAGCCGCTGCGCGTCAGTACATTCGCGACCTTGCGGCGCAGGAACGGTACCTGGCGCGGCGATTGAGTGAGCGCCTGCGAGGTAAAGAGCCCGAGAAAGAGTTGCATGCCGATGGCCGAGCCTTCGGCGTCGAACAGCTTCACGCCGATCGTATCCATGCGGACCGGCCGGTGAATCCGGGCGCGGCGATTCGATTTGCTGATGAAGAGGAGACGCGGCGCGCGCAAGAATGCCTGAACATCGGGCGGCAGGGTCGCAAAGTCGCGGAGTCCGTCAAAGACACGGTATGACGGCTCGCGCAGAATGCCGAGGCCGGAGCCGATCGGATTCGCTTCCGGTCGATCGAAGCGGTACTCGCGACTGCCCAGGAAGGTGAAATTGTCGTCATCGAGCCAGGCGAGGAAATCGAACGTCTCGGCGATTTCCTCGGACGATAAAGGCGGCCGATGCTCATCGATCTCGCGGCGAATCGCGGCGAGCTTGTCGCGCATCTTGCGCCAGTCCTCGACCGCAGCGCGCGTCTCGTCGAGAACCGATTGCAGCCGCGCCTTGATGGCATCGAGCCGAGCAAGATCATGGATCTCGCTGATCTCGACATGCATGAAGGACTCGGCATGTCCGCCGGGGCGGCCCTCGTCACATAGCTCCATAAGACGCCCGGCCGCATCGCGCTCGACGCGGAGAATGGGATGGATGATGAGGTGGACCGTCGTCCCTTCGGCATTCAAAGCCATGCTCACCGAATCCACCAGGAAGGGCATATCGTCATTGACGATTTCGACGATGGTTCGGTTCGCAAGCCAACCCTGCTCATCGGCACGAGGATTGAAGATGCGAAGCTTCGCGGCTCCGGGTAAGCGGGTCTGCGCGAACTGCCATAGGGAAAAGGCGGCGCCGTAGAGGTCCTCAGGCGTGCGCTCGAGCAGATCCGGCGGCGCGACGCGATCATAGAATTGGGCGAGAAAGCGCTGAACCACGCTCGCCCGCGCTGAGCCGAGTCGGCTCGCGGCAAGTCCTGTGGCGATTTCGATCGCCGCACGTTTTTGTTGTTCCGAGCGGGCCGCCATTGATGAATTATCCGCTTGCATAAGTGCTAAAGCGAATTAGCACTTCCGACCGGTGCCTTGTCATTGCTAAGCGAGGCAATTGTTTGTAAAGCGGGACAGCCTATTTGAGAAGGCGACGGGCATGCTCAAGGCGGACACCATGAAGAAATTTCGGCCGAATCTCAATAGAGTGAGATTACCGCCGGAGGGGTTGTTCTTTGCTCGTTGGTTAAAGGCGCCGCACAAGGTCGGCGCGCTGATGCCTGCGAGTCGCCGACTCGCCCGCGCCATGGCGGAACAGATCGCGCCCGAAGCGGGATTGATCATCGAACTCGGCGGCGGGACCGGCAGCGTGACGCAGGCCTTGCTCGATGCCGGCGTCCCGCCTGGGCGGCTGATCGTCATCGAGCGCGACCCCGCCTTCTACGCTCTCCTCCGCAAGCAGTTTCCTTGTGTCAAAGTCTTGCGCGGCGATGCGCTGCGTTTGCGCGCCTTGCTCGCGCCGCTCGGCATCGATCGCGCCGCGGCGGTGGTTTCGAGCTTGCCGCTGCTGAGCATGCCGACAACGCTGCGACAAAAGATCGTCGATGAAAGCTTCGCGCTGCTCGGCGAAGGCGGGACGCTCATCCAATACACCTATGGCGCCTTTTCGCCGCTGCGGCGGCGCGCAGCCGGTCTCAAAGGCGAGATCGCCGAGCGCGTGTGGCGCAATTTTCCGCCCGCGGCGGTGTGGCGTTTTCGTCTGCGCCACGTGCGCGTCGCGCCGGAATCGCACGCGGTCTGATCTCGTTAGACACGGCGATCGGTGCGCGGACGCGGGAGATTGTCGGAGAGGCCCAAGGCGGGCCTGAGACGCTCCGTCTCGATTTCCGAGACTTGCCGCAACGGAACCTCAAGCCGTTCCTGAATCTTCTGATAGACGGCAGCAACCGATTTGGCACTGCGTCCGTGCGCGAAAAAGAGGCTTGGATTCTGCCGCGCCGCGGCGGGAACAACCTTCGCCGCCGCCTGCTGTTCATTATCCTCATGCGCCTTCAAGAAACGAATGGCGCCGTTCGGACCCAAAAGATGCGCGAGGTGCAGCTCGGCCGCGGTTGCCTTGTGACCGGTCACGGCCTCGAGCCGCGCGCCGTTGGCCTTGGCATACTCGGCGGCAAAAAGAGCCGACAGGCGGTCGTCGCGGCGAAGGTCGAGG
>CAYMNX010000122.1:0-2418 GCA_964391905.1 uncultured Rhizobiaceae bacterium | reverse complement strand
GGGCATCGGCTCGGCAGCAGCAGCCGCGAGAGCGGCGATCTTTGGGCCGGCCTGCGCGGCATCGACCGACCAGCCGGCGGTCTCGCGCAGATTGACGAAGCGCAGCGCGGCCTCGCTCTCGGCCGCGATCTCGCGAAAGAGCGGCGCCTCCTGCGTGCAGCCGATCGTAAGCGATGCATCCTTTCCGAGCAGCGCGCGAACTCGCCCGATCTCGGCGCGGCAGAGCTGACGCCCGCTGACGATCTCCGTGCCGCGGCAGCCGCGCGCCAAGGCATCGGCATCGAGCGGCATCGAGTCCTCGCAAGAGCACACCAATAAAATGCGTTGATCGGACATGGGCTTCTCGCCGCAGCAATGGGAGGACCGGGCGCCTTCCGATCCGAACTTATCCTGTTAGGTGAGGTGCGGTAAGGCTATAATCCAGTCGATGCCGTGGGAGCAGCGCAGCATGAAAGAACGCGCGCAGCGCACCCTGGACCTGCCACCGCCTTTCCGGCCGGTTCTGCTGCGCGAAGTCGGCGACGCTTTCGCCCATGCCACGGCCCATGCTGCCGCGCTGGGCGCCGGTACCCTCGTCCTGGTCGGCCGGTTCGATCTCGCGGAATTCGCGGTGGTGCTGGAGCCCGACGAGCCTTTACGGACCGCCCGACGCGCCTTCTATGCGGGGATGGTCGCGCTCTACGCGACGCTTGCCGCCGCGGCGCCGCCCGAGAAGCCGATCGCTATCGAATGGCCCGACGCGATCCATATCGATGGCGGCCTGATCGGTGGCGGGCGGCTCGCTTGGCCCCCAGAGCTGGACGACGGCGCAACGCCGCCGTGGCTCGTCTTCGCCGCCTCCCTGCGCACCGTCTCGACGGTGGGCGAGACCGGGCTCTACCCGCTTGCCACCGCGCTCGAGGAGGAGGGCTTTGGCGATACCAGCGCGGGCGCGCTCGCCGCGAGCTTCGCGCGGCATTTCATGACGGCGCTCGATCATCTGAGTGAGGACGGATTTGCACCGCTCGCCAAGCAATATGCCGCCATGCTGAAAGGCGAGGACGGCCATCGCTGCGCCATCGACGAAAGCGGCGACCTTATCATCGAGGCGAGTGGACGCGGGCGGGCACGGCGGGAATTGGCGGCCGCCTTAGCGTCGCCCTCATGGCTCGATCCTGCGACGGGAGGGCCGCGCCGATGAAATTGCTGCGCACCATCCGCCTCGATCGCTCCGATACCGTGATCTTTCCGCTCGCGGCCGAGCCGGGCGACTGGGCGATCTCCGGCGCTTTTGCCTTCGCCGACGGCGACCTCGCGGCGCTTCATGGTAAGGATCTCGCCGCCTTCCGCAGCGGTTTCCTGGGTGTGCCGTCGCTGGGCTGGTCGACGCTGGCGCAAATCGTCGAAGCGAGCGTCGAGGATCGCGCCGCCGCGATCGACCTCCTGGCCGGTTGCTTGATCGAAGGTTTCGGCGCGCCCGATCGCGAGACAGCGCTGGCCGCTGCAACCGAGGAAATCGACTTCGCGGCGTCGCTCTGCGAGCATCCCGCAGGCACGCTGATCGCGATCGAGCGCAGCGATCGGAATGGCGCGATCCATGAAGCTTTTCGCACGTTGCGGCAGCGCGACGATTCTCCGCAATGGCAGGTCATTGCGCTCGGCGATGCCGACCGCGACGGGGAGCTGGATGAGGCGATCGATTTGGCGGCGCTGGCGCGCGGCGACGATATAGATAAAGGCGTTTGACGGATGGCGCTGTCGCCGCATATGCGCATCCCGGTCGGCGTCATCGTCGAGCGCCGCAAGTCGTCGTCGCCTTGGGTTGATTTTATCTGGCGCCCGACCGCGGTGCTCGTCGGCTTGCCCGATGCGGCGCCATGGACGCGGCTCGCCGAGGATGGCGATCGCGTGCAATTTTATGCCGGCACGGCCGAGATCGAGCTCTATCGCTCGGAAACCGAAAACTATCGCAACAATCTTGCCTCGGGCGCGCCCTCCGTCTGGATCGTGCTGCAAGGCACCGTCGGCGATCCGCCCTATGAGATCGCAGCCGCTACGGTCGATCCCGCCGAAGGCGAGGCCTTGACCGAGCCCGCACAAGCGATCGTCGAGACCGTGGCGATGCCTCAGTCTCTATGCGATACGGTCGCGGCCTTCGTCGACGCCTATCATGTCGAGCGCGCATTCGAGAAGCGAAACCGTGATCGCGCCGATCTCGAGACCCTGGCGCGACGCGCGCCCGCATCGAGAGGCGATCATGACTGACGAGGAAAATTTCCTGACGCGATGGGCGCGCCGGAAGCGCGCCGCGCGCCGCTCGGCGCCGCCGCCGCGGCCGGAGGATCGCCAAGCGGGCGCCGCCCCCACCGAAGACCGGCCGATGCCGGCCGACGCCGCTGCCGCGCAAGACAACCCCGCGCAGCTGCCGCCGATCGAAAC
>CAYMNX010000121.1:0-5575 GCA_964391905.1 uncultured Rhizobiaceae bacterium | reverse complement strand
GAGCGGACAGAATTTCGTCGGCTTTCGCAACACGGAGGCGGACCGGCTCATGGACGCGATCGAAGGCGAGCTCGACGCGGCGAAGCGGCATGTGCTGTGGCAGCAGCTCGAGACGCTTTACGCCGTGGAGCTGCCGGCGCTGCCGCTTTACTTCCGCGCCGACGCCTATGTGCTGCCGAAATGGCTCGACGGCGTCACGCCGACCGGCCATACCGCGCCCTCGACCTTCTGGATCGAGAATTGGCGGCGGGCAGCGCCCCCTCACCCCGCCCCTCTCCCCAGCGGGGCGAGGGAGGGACCCGCGCGAAGCGCGGGAGGGTGAGGGGCGGCCGCATGACCCGGTTCATTCTCATGCGCCTCGCCCAGATGGTCGCGGTGCTCGCGATCATGTCCTTCGTCATCTACGCGCTGATCGGCCTCATGCCGGGCGATCCCGTCAATCTGATGATCGCGTCCAATCCGCATCTGACCGCGGCCGATGCGGCGCGGCTGAAAGCCGTCTACGGGCTCGATCGTCCCTTGATGGCACGCTATCTCGCCTGGGCCAAGGCCGCGCTCGGCGGCGATTTCGGTTATTCGCGGCTCTATGTGCAGCCGGCGCTCCAGACCTTGATGCCGCGGCTCGGCAACACCGCCGTGCTGATGGGCGCGAGCCTTCTCTGCGCCTATGCATTGGCCTTGCCGTTCGGCATCGCCGCGGCGCGCCGGCCCGGATCGAAGCTCGACGCAGCGGTCAATTTCCTCTGCTTTGCCGGCATATCGGTGCCGCCCTTCTGGCTTGCGCTCTTGCTGATTCTTCTCTTCGCCGCGACATTGGGCCTCTTGCCCGCGGGCGGCATCGCGACGATCGGCGACGGCGGCGTGCTCGACCGGCTGCGGCATCTGATCCTCCCGGTCGCGACCTTGGCGCTCTCAAGCATGGGCAGCCATCTGCGCTATGTGCGCGCCGCCATGATCGAGACCTTGCGCCAAGACTTCATCAAGACGGCGCGCGCCAAAGGCGTGAGCGAATGGGGCGTGATGGTGCATCACGCGCTGCGCAATGCGCTCATCCCCGTCGTGACCGTGCTCGCCTTGAGCTTCGGCTCGCTTTTTTCGGGCGCCCTCATTACCGAGACGATGTTCGCCTATCCCGGCATGGGCAAGCTCATCTACGACGCCATTCTCGGCAACGACTTCAATCTCGCCCTCGCCGGCCTGCTGTTCGCGACCTTCATGGTGCTGCTCGCCAATCTCCTGGCCGATATCGGCTATGCCGTGATCGACCCGCGGATCAGCGTCCAATGACGCTGTGGCGGGAGGCGCTGCGCGATAAGCGCGTCCTTCTCAGCGGCGGCGTGCTCGCGGTCCTGGCGCTCGCCGCCTTCACGGCGCCGCTTATCGCGATGCTGATCGGCGCCGATGCCGATAGCGTCGATCTCTATCACCGGCTCGAGCCGCCTTCCCTCGCCCATCCGCTCGGCACCGACGAGATCGGCCGCGACCTGCTTTTGCGCCTCCTCGAAGGCGGACGCGTCTCGCTTCTCGTCGGCATCGCGGCGGCGGTCGCGGCGGCGGGGCTCGGCACGCTGATCGGCCTCATCGCCGGCTATCGCGGCGGTCGGCTCGACGCCTTCCTGATGCGATTGACCGACGGGATCATCGCGCTGCCGCTTTTGCCGCTCCTCGTCGTGCTCGCGGCGCTCGATCTCAAGACGCTCGGCTTCTCCTCTACGTTCGTCGATTCCGAATCGGTCAGCCTCTATCGCATCATCTTCCTGGTGGCGCTCGTCGGCTGGACGACGGTGGCGCGGATCGTGCGCGGCGCGACGCTCTCCTTGAAGGCTCGCGACTTCGTCCGCGCGGCGGTGGCGCTCGGCGCAACCCCGGGGCGGATCATGTTCGTCCACATCCTGCCGAACCTCGCCTCGCCGATCATCGTCGCCACGACCCTGGCGGTCGGCGAGGTCATCCTTCTCGAATCGGTGCTGAGCTTCCTGGGGCTGGGCGTCGCACCGCCGATCCCGAGCTGGGGCAACATGCTGACGGGGGCCGAGGAGACGATCGCCTTGGCGCCGCAGCTGGCGCTCTATCCGGGCCTCCTCATCTTCATCACCGTGATCGCCTGCAATTTCCTGGGCGACGGCCTCCAAGACGCGCTCGATCCGCGGGCGGAGCATGGGAAGAAGGTTTGACCGATGATAATGAAATGCGGCTTCAATAGGCTGGAGCAAGCGGTCCTAAACTACGTTTGCGCGATGGCTCACGAGTACGGAACCGCACTCGCAGTCCAGATTGCGCACGCCGTCGTTACGAGGCGCCAGAATACGGGCCAAGGCTTCTACACATACCTCACGGTAGATCGAACATGCTGCTTCCCGATCACCGGTGCACCGTATCGAAACTTACGCGATGGACCCGCTGCAAAAGTGGATGGCCTCAGCTATGGGATGGGTTTCATCTTATGGCTCAAGGAAGGCTATGCCGATCACCTGGAGGGATACAGCTTCCAGGAAGACACGCTTGGCATCGATTTTGAGAATGTCGAATTTGAGCTATGGTCGCCTGACAAATAAGAGTTCGAAACCATGGCGCGCAGCAATTCGATCGCGAGTCTCGACGTCGCTCATCATCTTCACCCCTATACCAATCTGCGCCAGCATCAGCGCCAGGGTCCGCTCGTCATCACCGAGGGGCGTGGCATCTACATCAAGGACGATGTCGGCAAGGAATATATCGAGGCGATGTCGGGCCTCTGGTGCGCGGCTTTGGGCTTCAACGAGGAGCGGCTCGTCGAGGCGGCGGCCAAGCAGATGCGGCGCCTCCCCTTCTATCACGGCTTCGCCAACAAGACGCACGAGCCCGTGGCCGAGCTCGCCGAGCGGCTCGTCGCGCTAATGCCGACGCCGGTGTCGAAGGTGTTCTTCAACAATTCCGGCTCCGTGGCGAACGATACGGCGGTGAAGCTCGTCTGGTACTACAACAACGCGCTCGGGCGGCCGCGCAAGAAGAAGATCATCGCGCGCATGAAGGGCTATCACGGCGTCACCATCGCAACCGCGAGCCTCACCGGGCTTCCCGCCAATCATCGCGATTTCGATCTGCCGATCGCCAATATCCGCCACGCCGATTGTCCGCATCATTACCGCTTTGCCCATCCGGGCGAGAGCGAGGAGGATTTCGCGACGCGGCTCGCCGAAAGCCTCGATCTCCAAATCCAGCGCGAGGATCCGGAGACGGTCGCGGCCTTCATCGCCGAGCCGGTCATGGGCGCGGGCGGCGTGATCATCCCGCCCAGGACCTATTTCGAGAAAATTCAGCGCGTCCTCAAGAAGCACGACGTGCTGCTGATCGCCGACGAGGTGATCTGCGGCTTCGGCCGCACCGGCAACATGTTCGGGTCGGAGACGTATGGCCTGACGCCCGACATCCTCACCCTCGCCAAGGCCGTGACCTCGGCCTATCTGCCGCTCTCCGCGACGATCGTCTCGGAGGCGATCTACCAGGCGATGCTGCGGCAGAGCGACAAGCTCGGCGTGTTCGCGCATGGCTTCACCTATTCGGGCCATCCGGTCGCCTGCGCCGTCGCCCTCGAGGCGCTCAAAATCTACGAAGAGCGCGACATCATCGGCCATGTGCGGCGGGTGGCACCGCGCTTTCAAGAAGGGCTGCAGCGCTTTGCGGCGCATCCGCTGGTCGGCGAGACGCGCGGGATCGGCCTCATCGGTGCGGTCGAGCTGGTACGCGACAAGGCCAGCAAGGCCTCCTTCGACGCAACGCAGGGCGCCGCGGCGCTGGTCGGATTGCTGTGCCAGGAGAACGGGCTCATCGTGCGGCCGTTGGCCGGCGACACTATCGCCTTCTGCCCGCCGCTCATCGTCACGGAGCAAGAGATCGACGAAATCTGGAAGCGCTTCGGCGCCGCGCTCGATCAGGCCGCCGCCCAGCTCAAGCCGCTTTGAGGAAGCCGTCGCGCGGCGGCTTGTGGAACTTGCCGTCCTTCATGATCGCGAGCAGGCGATCCTTGTCTTGCAGCAAGGTCACGTCCTTGGTCGGATCGCCAGCGACCAGCAGAAGATCGGCGAGATAGCCTTCCTTGACGAGGCCGAGCTCGTCGCCCATCCCCATGAGCTCGCCGCCCCATTTCGTCGCCGCGACCAAAGCTTCGGCCGGAGTGAAGCCGAGCTGCGTGACGAACCATTCGAGGTCCTTGGCATTGCGGCCGATCGGGTTATGCGGGAAGCCGTAATCGCCGCCGGGCAAGACGCGCACGCCGCGCCGGCGGAGCTGCGGCACGAGGCGCATCTGCAGATCGAGGATCTTGTGGCCGCGCGCGACCAAGGCCGGCGGCAGGTTGAAGGAAGGATCGGCATGGATCGCGGCATTGGCGAGGCCGATCGCCGGCGCGACGAAGATCTCGGCTTTCTTCGCCTCCAGCATGTCGAGCGCTTCCTCGTCGGCATAGCTGCAGTGATAGAGCACGCGAAAATTGTGTCGCACGCCGAGCTTTACGGCTTCGGCCCCTTGCGCATGGCAGGCAAGCCAGATGCCGGCTTCGCGCGCCGCCGCGCCGGCGGCCGCGACCTCGTCCTCCTCATAGGCGAGCTCCTGCGAGCCGTTGGGCGTGAAATTGTCGTCGCCCGATAGGAGCATCTTCACCGAATCGAGACCCAGCTCGGCGCAGCTCTTGATATAGGCGCGCATCGCCTCGGGGCCGCGGCCATGGCCTTCGTCATGGGCTTGCGGCACACCGAAGATGTTGCCGGGCGCGCGCTCGATCGACGACGCCTTGAGCCGTGGGCCGGGCAGCCAGCCGCCATCGATCTCGTCGCGCAGCGCGATCTCGAAGCGCATGCCCAAGGAGCCCGCCGAATAGGCGCTGGTGAAGCCGTGATCGAGCGTGATCCGCGCGTTGCGCGCGGTAATGAGGAGATGCTCCTCGGGCGGCATGGTGTTCGCCGTCATGATGCGATCGACCGCCGAGGTCCAGGAGAGATGGGCATGGGCCTCGACCATGCCCGGCATCAAGGTGGCGCCGCCGCCATCGATACGTGCCGCGCCGGTATGGTCGATCCGCCCGACGCCGTCCGCCACCGCGGCGATGCGATCACCCGCGACCAGAACCTCGCCGCGATAGGGCGCTTTGCCGGAACCGTCGAAGACCATGATATTCGTGAAGAGGATCGGTGCCATCGTCTCCTCCCTGCTGGTTCGTTGAAGAGAAGCATAGCGCCGAATCGGCGCGCGGGGCCCCTCATTCTTTCCGGCCTGCGACATCGGCGCCCGGTCGCCGGCTTGGCTTAGGGCGCAGCGCTACCCCATTTGATTCAGCGCAAGGCGCGGCATCGATCGGGGCTGCACTCTGCGAAGGAAGGGCGCCGGCTTTTCGGCCCTTCGACCCCCGCGACAACTCGACCCAGCCGCGGTCCGGAAGCTGGGGCTGGCGGCGCCTCGGATTGGTCGTATAATTGTCCGCGTGTCGGGTGGAGCGCTTTAACCCATGGACTATGAAGGCTTTTTCAAAACCAGGCTCGATGCTCTGAAGGCCGAGGGCCGTTACCGCGTCTTCGCCGATCTCGAGCGCCATGCCGGCGCC
>CAYMNX010000120.1:0-10281 GCA_964391905.1 uncultured Rhizobiaceae bacterium | reverse complement strand
TAGCGACCCAACGGCGATACCAGGGTTCGGGCCGTTGCGACAGATCGACGATGTGCCAGGCCGCGTTGCGCAGGCAGCCGCAGCTTGCGATCGGGCGACCCAGCAAGCTTCGGATGGCCGAATCTCGGCCGCCAACGCGATGGCGACAGCCGATAATTCCCGGTTCGACGACATCCGCGACCGGGATCGCGAACAATTAAACACGCGATCGACGGCCGCGACCGCCGATGAGGGGGCATCGGCGGCGGCGCCCGAAGATAAAAGCACGGGAGGCACCACGCGGCATGATCTCGCCGATGGCTGATGACCTCGACCAGGCGCGTGCCGAGGAATACGCGCTGCTTGCGACATTGCTGGCGAAGAGCCCGGACGCATCGCTAATCGAATGCCTGACCCATTTGCGCGGTGATGCGACGCCGCTCGGTATTGCACATGCGGCGCTCGGCGGGGCCGCCGCCAGAGCAACCGCCGAAGGCGTGAGGCGGCAATATTTCGATCTCTTCGACGGGCTGGGGCGCAGCCGGTTCCTGCCCTATGCGTCCTACTATCTCACGGGTTCTCTCTATGGGCGCCCGCTCGCGCGGCTGCGCGAAACCCTCCGAACGCTCGGCATCAAGAGCGCGCAGCATTCGGAGCCCGAAGACCATGCCGCGATCCTATGCGAGATCATGGCAGGGCTTGCGGGCGGTCGCGTCGCGGTCCGAGCGGGAACGGATCGAGCGATCTTCGAAGAGCATCTGGCGCCTTGGATCGGCCACTTCTTTGCCGACCTGGCGCGTGCCGAAGACGCCGATTTTTACGCGCAGGTCGGCGCGCTCGGCCGGACGTTCATCGACATCGAAACCGCGGCCTTTGTGTTCTCGTCGTGAGCGATGACGTACTCAATCCTGGAAAGCGGGAGAAGATGATGCGTGCTTTCATACTCGCCTGTTTTGCGATCGTTCTGATTGCGGTCGGTGCCGCTGCCGCTCTTGACCATTTCGTGCAAGAGTCGGCGACGATGGCCTTCGCGGAATCGAGCGTCCGCATTTAGCGCGCCGCCGATCCCCTAAAGCCATTCGGCAAGCGATGCGGACCCGATAGCGATCACCACGAAGGCGGTGGGGTTGCGGCCGGCGGTTCGGCAAACATGCATCGGAACGATAGACCGGCGGGTTCGTTGATAAGGGTTCGCAACGCCGCGATGAGAGGAATAACGTTTTCGGAAGAGAGAGGCGGATGAAAGTACTCGCCGTCCATCCGGGGCCCCTAATGTATTCGCGGGTGTTCCTGCGTCTTGAGCCGCTCGGTCTTGAGCTGGTCGCCGAAGTGGCTCGGCGGAACCATCATGAGGTTCGCCTCATGGACTTGCAGGTCGAGAATCACAAAGCATATTTCCAGCAGCTTGCTCTTTGGCGCCCTGACATCGTCGTCTTTTCTTGCAATTACCTGGCGAACGTTCCCGAGATCATCGATCTCGCCAAAAGCACCAAGACGATCTTGCCCCGGTGCTTCGTCCTGGTCGGCGGTCATAGCGCCTCTTTCATCGCCCCCGCCATTCTTGCGCATGGCGAAGGTGCGGTGGATTGCGTGCTGAAGGGGGAAGGCGAAGCAGGAATGCCATTGCTGCTCGATGCGCTCACGGCGGGGCGGGACCCTGTGACCGTCCCCGGCGCGGTGACGGCGCGCGGAGCCGGTCCTGCACCGCGCCTTGTCCAGAGTCTCGACGATTTCGATCCGGCGCGCGATCTGCTACGTCACCGCCGCAAATACTTCCTCGGCATCCTCGACCCCTGCGCCTCGATCGAATTCTCCCGCGGCTGTCCCTGGGATTGTACCTTTTGCAGCGCTTGGACTTTCTACGGCCGGAGCTATCGGCTTCGCAGCCCCGAGCGCATCGTCGCAGATCTCCGCCGGATCAGGGAGCCAGGGATTTTCATCGTCGACGATGTGGCCTTCATCCACGAGCAGCACGGCTTCAACGTCGGGGAAGCGATTGCGCGGGCCGGGCTCGCCAAGCACTACTATCTCGAGACGCGTGGCGATGTCCTTTTGCGCAACAAGGACGTCTTCCGCTTCTGGGCGCATCTCGGACTCAAATACATGTTTCTCGGCCTCGAGGCGCTCGATGAGGAAGGGCTCGCGAAATATCGCAAGCGCCTGCCGCTGGGGCGCAATTTCGAGGCGCTTGAATTTGCGCGGTCTCTGGGCGTGCAGGTCGCCATCAACCTGATCGCCGATCCGGATTGGGATCACGCGCGCTTTGAGGCCGTAAGGCGCTGGTGCTTGGAGGTGCCGGAAGTCGTCAATATCAGCGTCAACACGCCCTATCCCGGGACGGAAAGCTGGCGCACCGAGGCCCGTCCGCTGCAGACGCTCGATTATCGGCTGTTCGACATTCAGCATTGCGTTCTGCCGACGAAATTGCCGCTGGCGGAATTCTACCGGGAGCTGGTGGCGACGCAGCAAGTGCTGAATGCCAAGCATCTCGGCTGGCATGCCTTGCGCGAAGTGGGCGCCCTCGCTGCCCGCTTGCTGCTCAAGGGGCAGACCAACTTCGTCCGGAGCCTCTGGCAATTCAACAAAGTCTACGACCCGGAGAAGCTGCTCGCCGATCACCGGCTGCCGGTTCGCTATGCGCTTGATCCGCCGCCGGCAGCCGCATCGCGAAACGGAAAGGTCGCGGCAAAGTCGCTCTATCTTCATGCGACCCGTGGTCGCGCCGACCGCGCCATCGACGAGAGCACGGAGAGCTTCGTCGACGAGACGCGG
This sequence comes from uncultured Rhizobiaceae bacterium, assembly GCA_964391905.1. Classification (GTDB taxonomy): domain Bacteria; phylum Pseudomonadota; class Alphaproteobacteria; order ATCC43930; family CGMCC-115725; genus CAIKMD01. The sequence goes on along the minus strand of CAYMNX010000120.1, from coordinate 7,530 downwards.
ATGGGGACCGCCTAGCGACGCTCGCGCTCTTCTGAGCAAGAGCGATGGCAATCGCAGCAAGAGCGGCAAGGCCGGCCGAACAGGATTGCGCTACGTGCCATATCATTGTGGTGCGAGGCTCGTCGCGAATGGCAATGAGTGGCAGTGACGTGCATCCTATCGGCAACGCGACCAAGAGCGCCCATCGTGCCCTGATGGGATTCGCGGATTCCGTCGGCACCCTGCTCGTCGATACCTTTCATCTTCTCGCCTTGTTCGTTATTGGCGCGACGACGGTCTGGTCGGCGGTGGCCGCATTTGTCGAGATGGCGACGCAGGGCCGCGCCCGGCTCGAGGACATCCTTCTTCTGTTCATCTACTTGGAAATCGGCGCGATGGTCGGCATCTACTTCAAGACCACCCACCTCCCCGTTCGCTATTTGATCTATATTGCGATAACCGCCCTCGGTCGGGTTCTGATTGAGATCGTTGGCGCCGAACGTCGAACGGGAATAGATCTCGTGGTGGTGGCCAGTTCGATCCTGATCCTGTCGCTCGCCGAGTTTCTTCTGAGGTTGGGATCCTACAAATTTCCGTCCGACACGCGGGATGGCGAGCTCGGGCAATCCTAGCCGATGCTCGGGCGCCCGGCGGCTTTTGGTGTTAGTCTCATTTCAGCGGCGACCGATCAAATCGAAGCAACCAATGGCAATCTGTGCCCATCCGAAAGGGAGGCGCCATGCGCCCTAAGCCCGTTTTGATCGCAGCCGCGCTTTGCGTGGTTGTGACGGCCGGCAGTCTCGCCGGCTCGACCGGCGTGGCTTGGGCGCAACGGCCGCAGCGCCCGACAACAGCATCCCAAGCCCCGACGGGGCCGCAAGGCGAGAAGAATCCGCCAGCAGCGGCGCCGACGCTGCCGGCAGATGCCGTGACAGCGCACATGGTGACGCTCGATGGTCAGAAGATCGACTATACGGCGCGGGCAGGAAGCCTTTCGTTGACCGATGGCAAGGGTGGAAAGACGGCGGAACTCTTCTACGTCGCCTTTACCCGCGATGGCGCCGATCGCTCGAAACGCCCGATCACCTTTGCCTTGAATGGTGGCCCTGGCGCCGCCTCGGCCTATCTCAACATGGCAGCGATCGGGCCGCGTATCCTCGATTTCGGCGATGGGCGCCATTTACCCTCCGCGCGTGCCCCAACGATCGACAATCCCGATTCGTGGCTTGACTTTACCGATCTCGTCTTCATCGATGCCGTCGGCACGGGCTACAGCATCCCGACCACGGACGCACAAGATGCACAGAAGAATTTCTTCGGCGTCCGCCCGGATCTCGATGCGCTGAGCTCGGCGATCCGTCTCGTGTTGACGAAACTCGACCGCTACGCCTCGCCGGTCTATCTCGTCGGCGAAAGCTACGGCGGATTCCGTGCGGCACGCCTGCCGCTGAACCTTTCGCAGAATGAGGGGATCGCGGTGAGTGGGGTCGTGCTCATCTCCCCCATTCTCGAATTCTCGCTGCTGCACGGCGACGACTTCGATCCGCTTCCGTGGGCGCTCAAATTGCCATCCTACGCGGCGGTCAATCTCGAAAAGCACGGCGCGCTGTCGCCGCAGTCGCTGAAGGATGCAGAAGTTTTCGCGCTTGGCGATTATCTTGCGGCGCTCGTCGCACCCATGAACGATGCCGCGCGGAGCGCACCGGTTTACGCGGAAATCGCAAAGCTGATCGGCATCCCCGAATCGGATGTGGCGCGGCGGCGCGGGCGCGTGCCAGCGGGCGTGTTTGCGAAGGAGATTCACCGCGACGACGGGAAAGTTGTCAGCCGCTATGACGGATCGGTTTCGGGTCCCGACCCTGACCCAGCGGCCTCTGCTCCCAATCGCGACGATCCGATTCTCGCCGGCTTAACAGCGCCGTTGACCACGGGTTTCGTTCTCAATCTACGCGACGAGTTGCAATTCAAGACCGATCGCCAATATGTCCTCCTCAATGACGATCTTGCCCGCAGATGGAACTGGGGCGGCCACGATCCCGGTAGCGCCCCGGGCGCGGCATCGGATTTGGCACGAGCCTTGGCGCTCGATCCGAAGCTTAAAGTGATGATCGTCGGCGGCATGACCGATCTTGCAACGCCCTACCTGATGAATCGCCACGTCATCGAGCAAATGCCGACGACCGTCGCCCATGATCGCATTACCTTTAAGCTCTATCCCGGCGGTCATATGATGTATTTGCGCCCCGGCTCGCGCGCGTCCCTCCACGGCGACGCACGCGCCCTTGTCAGCGGACCATGACCTGCCTGAAACGCGACCGCTGAGGCGATCCTCAATGAAGCGTCTGCGGGAACCGATCAAACCAACCATTCGTTGCGTTCTGAAGGGGATCCGAATGGAGAAGGCTGATGAATGGCGGCGATGCGCATGGGGCCGCGCGAAAGTGCCGAGACGGCAAGCGCCGCTGCCGCAAGGACGAAGACGACGCGCATCTTAAACCCGCTATGCCGGTCGTGCCGAAGCTTGCCTATGCCGTAGCGACGGTGGCGATTGCGCGTGTTTATAAGCGACGCTATGGCGCCGGCAATTTCCTGTGGCTGTCCGATATTGCTTTTGCCCTCACGACCTCCGCCGTCATCGCGGAAAGCCGACGTCTCGCAAGCATTGCCGCCGGCGTGCTGCCTCTGGAACTGGCTTGGACTCTGGATCTGCTGTGTCGTGGCAAACTACTGGGGCTTGCCGACTACATGTTCGACAGGACCTATCCAATATCGCTGCGCGCCCTTTCCTTTTTTCATGTTGCCTTGCCGCCGACGCTGCTCTGGATTCTGCGTCGCTTCGGCTATGACCGCGCAGCCTTGGCGCCCCAGATCGCGATGATCGCAAGCGCCCTCATTCTCAGCCGCGTCCTCACCGAACCCGAAAAGAACATCAATTGGGCTTTCGGCATCGGCCCGCGGCCGCGCAGCCGCCTGCCGGCGCCCCTCTATCTCGCTTTCGAGACTGCCGCTTTGACGGCTGGCATGCTCGTCCCCGCGCATCTGCTTCTGCGACAGCTCTTTCCCGTCAGATCATGATGAACGCGACGGTGGGAGATTTCGATATCCAGGGCCATCGCGGCGCGCGCGGGCTCTTCCCTGAAAACACCTTGCGCGGCTTCGCCGCGGCCATCGCCATTGGCGTTGACACGTTGGAGCTCGACGTCGCTGTCACGGCCGATGATGTCGTCGTCGTCACCCACGATCCTCATCTCAATCCCGACGTCACGCGGAACCGCGCCGGCTCATGGCTCTCCGGGCCAACCCCACTGATCCGCGAGCTTACTTTCGCCGAGCTCGCCGATTACGATGTCGGTCGCATCCGGCCCGATAGCGCCTATGCGACGGCTTTTCCCGATCAGCACCCGCATGACGGCGCGCGCATTCCGTCCTTGGCCGAGGTATTGGCGCTCGATCCGCTCGTCTTCTTCAACATCGAGCTCAAAACTTTCCCGGATCGCCCGGATTTGACCGTATCGCCCGAGCGCATGGCCGATCTGGTGATCGCCACGGCTGACGCGCAAGGCGTCACGTCGCGTATCATCATACAATCGCTCGATTGGCGCGGCCCCCGCCATGTGCGACAGCACGATCCACGGATCGCCCTTGCGTGGCTCACTCAGGTGCAATCCGCCGAGGAACGTCGCTTGTGGTGGGATGGCGTTTCGCTGGCAACTTACGGCGGCTCGGTGCCACGCGCCGTCGCAGCTGAGGCGGATCGGAGAGCGAACGCCGCGTGCTGGATACCTCAGTGGGCGGAGCTCGACGCCACCTTGATCGACGAAGCGCATGCGCTCGGCCTTCGTATCGTGCCATGGGATGTGGACCAAGCGGCGGATATGAAACGTGCCATTGCGTGGGGCGTCGATGGATTGATTACCGACCGCCCGGATCTCGCGCGGCGGCTCCGCCGAGAGCTTATGGGCCGTCTGTCGTAGATATCCCGCTTCGGCTCGCGGCGAGCGATGCGCGACAAAGCGCACGCAAAACGGTTACGTCGCAAACGCACCCTGACGTCGCGCGACGAGCCAGTAAACGACGATAATGGGGACCATCAAGCCCAGCATCACAATCGCGAGCGCGGACGCCTGCCCCAGCCCACCGCTGAGCCACAGGCTCCAAACAACGATCGGCAAGGTCGTGTTGCCCGATGTCGACAGAATGACGGCGAGCGTCAGCTCTCGGAAAACCAGCAGAGCAATCCACAACCAAGCGTAGACGAGCGTCGACGATAATAGCGGCAGTAAAATGTTCCGGAAGACGCTCCGCAGGCTTGCGCCACACATCTGCGCCGATTCTTCGAGCTCGGCATGGATCTGAATGAGCCCGCTATTCGTCATCCGGGTCCCGTAGCTGATTCGCGCAATCGTAAAGACGATCAGCAGCAGCCAGATCGTTCCGTAGAGGGGGATTGCCGACTGAACGACATAGAGCGTGATCAGCAAGGCACCAATGCCGAACACGATGTTGGGAACCGCATGGGGCAGGAAGGCGATCGAGTCGAACGCGCCGCGAAACGGAACCTTCGATCGGAGAACGATCCATGAGAAAGCGAGACTGATGACCAAGGTCAGAGTCGGCGTCAGAAGCATGAGGATCGCCGTGTTCAGCATCCCAGTCCGAACCAAATTCCATGGCAACGAAAAATAATGGCCGAGCGACACCACCGAGAAAGCGGTTGGGGACGGCAGTTGAAAGAACGGCAACAACGAGCTCCAGATGAGGAGCGTGATCGGGACCAGCTTGCTGAGGGTGAAATAGAAGGCGAGCCAGGACCATGCCGGCACGACGATCCAGCGGAGCGCAACGAGACGGGGCCGATAGGCCTTGCCGGTGACGATGGCAAATTGGCGCGAACGGCGTTGCATGCCGGCGTACCACCAGCTGAGGAGCGCCGCCAGACCCATGATGATGGTGCTGAAGGCGGCGGCCGCCCCATAACGCGGCAGCACATCCTGAGGGTTCACGAGCAGATAGAGATAGGTGCTGAAGGTGAAGATGCGGTTGCCCCAGCCGATAATGGCCGGCACGTCGAAGGCCGCGAAGGCAACGGTCAGGATATAGATCGACGCCGCCATAATACCGGGCCAGGCAAGCGGCAGCGTCACGCGGCGCATCGTCGTCCAAAGATTGGCGCGCGCCATTTGCGCCGCCTCTTCGAGCGCCTGGTCCATGGCGCGGAAGACGGCCGCCGTCATGATGAAAGCGAGCGGCGCAAGATTGAGCCCTTGGACCCAACCCATGCCGATGACGCTCGTGATGTTGATGGGTGCCTCGCGGAGATGGAAGAAATCCATGAGCCAGACATTGAGAAGCCCAATCCGCGGATGCAGCAGGAACAGCCATCCCATCGCCGCCGCGAAGCCGGGAATGATCATCCCGACCGTCATCAGCGCGAAGACGATGGTCTTGCCCGGCAGATCCGTTCGCTCGACCAGCCAAGCCGCCGGCAGGCCGAACGCCAACGCGACGATCAGCGCTACGACGGAAAAGCCGAGCGTATTGATCAGGACGTCGTAGGTGCGGCGATCCGAAAAAATATCGACATAGTTATGCCAAGTGTAAGTCAGCGCGGCGGTGCCCGGGGAACCTTCGGTCCAAGCGAGCCACACGACAACCGCAAGGTGAGCAATGATGACGAGGCTGACAAATCCGACGGCCACGAGCATGGCAGAGGGCAGCACATCGATCGAGCGATGAACCAGATGCCGCTTGCTCTCCTGCATCGATATCGACGCCATGATGCGATCTGCCGCAGCGATTTAATTCTTGGTCGTCAGAATCTTCGTGAGCTCGCCCTTGTTCGCGTCGATCTCCGGGTGACGACGCCACCAGTCGATCGTAACCTCGTTGAATTTCACGCCTGATTGTCGATACTGCTGCACTTTTTTACCGATTTCGGAGGCGGGAAAGCTGTCGAGATCGGCCTTCCAGGTCTTGAAGGAGAGACGTTGGCCCTCCTCCGTCATCATGAAGACGGTGACAAGCTTCGCCGCATTGGGATTCTGCGCATTCTTGGGAATTCCGAAATAATAGTAGCGCTGCTGAGCGGCATCGAGCGGCATCATCTGCTCGAGCGGCGCGCCTTTCTCTTGCCACAACAGCGCGTCTTGGCCAGTGCAGTCCATGACAAGGGCGGCATATTCGCCCGTTGCGACGCGCTCGGCTTCACCGCAGCGGATCAAACCGGAAATCTGATCCCCGAGCTTGCGGGCGTAATCGAAAGTCTTCTGTGGCCCCCAGACATCATTGGCGAGGAGAACGTCAAAGCCCGCCCCATAGGGCGTGGTGGCGATTTTTCCCTTCCATTCGGGATGGAGGAAATCCTCCATCTTGACCGGCTTTGCCGGCGCGAGCCGTGAATTGTAGGTCACGCCGGTGAGGCCGGTGACCACGCGGATGAGCTTGCCGTCGATTTCGGTGATCGCGGGATTGATGCGATCGGGCAGGTAGCTCGCCCAGTTGGCGGGCTGGAAGAAGTCGAGCTTCAGGAGCGGAGTGATTTGCGCCGCCGCAGCGAGGTAGATATCGATGCTCGACTTCTGTCCCGCGGCATATTCCGTCGCGAGCTGGTTGCCGATCCGCGCCATTTCCGCACCGGGTGCGAAATTGACGTGAATGTTGGTGCCGAACATCTTGTTCATCGCCGCTTCGATCTGAGCCGCACCCTGGCTGCCGCCCAGCGTCGACTGACTCCAGCTCAGATTGACCTGTCCCTCCTTGTTCGCCGCCGCGATCAGTTCCTTCAACGCGGGGCTCGGCTCGCTCGCTTGAGCAAGATTTGGGACAAGGCATGCCAGGGCCGCAGCGATCGCAATAAGCCATAGCGACCGACGCTTTCTGATGATTTTCGACATGAATGCCTCCCTCATTCCCGGACAAACGCGACACCGGGTTTCATGACCGGTCTTAGTCTTCTCTCACATCAGAGCCGTCACCGCCTTGCGCGCCCGTCAGCATCGATGATGACCTTGTAATCGCGCTCGGCTGCTTCCTTCGTCACGTAGCCCCGATCGAGGTCGCGCTGCACGAGCTCGATCGCGCGTTCCTCGGGCGATCCATATCCGCCGCCACCGCCCGTCTCGAGCACGACCAGATCGCCGGGCGCGAGCGGGTACCCTTTGGCCTTGCACATCGCAACCGGCGCGCCGTTCCCCTTGGGGAAAACGGTCACGAGCCCCGGTGATGCCGGCTTTCCACCCATCACGCCCCAAGGCGGAAATTTGGTGCGGTCCAAATTCGTATGCAGGAAGCACGGTTCGAGAATCTCGTATTCCTTGCGGAAGCCCAGTCCGCCGCGGAACTTTCCGGGCCCGCCGGAATCGGGGCGGAGCGCGAAGGAGCGGATGCGGAACGGCCCGATCGTCTCTTGCAGCTCGATCGGGATGAGGCGCGTATCGCCATGCGCCATGGTGCGGAAAGGTCCCGCGCCGTCATGCGTCGCGCAGGCGCCCCAACCGCCATGGCCGCTATCCTGGCAGCTGAAGGCGCGCCCGTCCGGCCGCCTTCCGTAAA
>CAYMNX010000119.1:0-4270 GCA_964391905.1 uncultured Rhizobiaceae bacterium | reverse complement strand
TTGGATCGGCCGCAAGCCGACGACGATGATCTATATGGGGATGTCGCTCATCCTGACGCCTGTCGTCTTTTTCTGGACGAGCGATTTGCCGACGATGCTCGTCACCGCCGCCATCCTCGCGATCTTCGTGTCGGGCCAATTCACGTGGATGTCGGCCTGGCTGCCGGAGCTTTATCCGACGCGGATGCGCGCGACGGGCGCCGGCTTCGTCTTCAATGCGCCGCGGCTCATCGCCTGGATTGGGCCGCTGGTTTCGGGCTTCCTCGTGGTGAGCTTCGGCGGCTTTGGCCGTGCCGCCACAATCATGGCGCTTTTCTATCTCGTCGGCATTATCGCAGCGCCGTTCCTGCCGGAGACGAAAGGTCGGCCCCTTCCCGAGGCGATCTGATAGAAGGGCTGCCCCTCACCTATTTTGTCGCCCGGTCACTCCTGAAGCTTGGGTCCCGATATACCTCTTTTCCGCCAACATAGGTTGCGAGCGCATGCATGGTGACGAGGCGCTTTGCCGGAACGGTCAGGACGTCGTCCGATAAAATCGCGAAATCCGCGAGCTTTCCCGGCTCGATCGAGCCTTTGATCGCATCCTCGCCGGTCATCTTGGCGTAGTTGATGGTGATCATGCGCAACAGCGTTTGCCGCGATTGCACCCGCTGATCGGCACCATGAACGCCATCGGAGATCGTATCGCGCGTCAGGAAGTGATAGATCTCCCAGAAAGGATTGAACGGAACGACCGGTGAATCAGTGCCGCCGACGAGCAGAAAGCCATTATCGAGATAAGTCTTGACGGGCGTGACCTCGTCCGCCCGCTCCTTGCCCCAATATTTCACGAGCACCGGCGCGGCAAGATAGAGATGGTCTTGGACCGACAGGATGAGCCCGAGCTTCTTCATGCGTGCGATCTGGTCCGGTCGAACGACGAAAGCATGCTCGATGGTCCAGCGCTTGCCGATGATTGATTTCTCAGCGTTGGCTGCCTCGTAGGCATCGAGCACTTCATCGACCGCGGCGTCGCCGACGGCATGCGTCGAGACGCGCCAGCCAAGGCGATTGACCTCCTTCACCACCTCGGTGAAATTCGCGGGCGGCACGACGGTCACGCCGTAAAACGTCCCGCCCTTGCCGTACGGCTCGGCATAGGGCTTCGTCATATGCCCGCCTTCGAAGCCGCCATCGACCAGCAGCTTCATGCCGCCGATACGGACCCACTCATCGCCTTCGTCCTGAGCAAGTCCCGAGCCGACGATCATCTCGCGGATCTTCGCCGGATCGCGCGTGCCGAAGCCGGGAAGATAGACGGTGTAGCGCAAAGTCAATCGACCGCTGTCGCGCACCTGCTTTAACAGCTTATAGTCGTTAAAGAGATTGCTTTTGTATTGCCCCGGAATGCGCACGCTGGTGATGCCATAGGCATTGAGCTTGCGCTGCGTGGCGAGCACATCGTCGACGGTCACCGGCGGAGGCGGCGGCAGCTCGACCAGCTGTTTGGCATTATCGAAGATTTCCCCGGTGGGCGCGCCGTCGGCGCCTTTGCTGATCTCGCCGCCTTGCGGCGCAACCGTGTCCTTGGTGATGTTCCATTTCTTGAGCGCGGCCGTGTTGAGGATCATCTCATGCCCGCCGCGCACTAATACGACGGGATTATTGGGCGCAACCCGATCGAGTTCCGACGCGAGAGGCAGGCGCTTCTCCTTGAGCTGCGCCTCGTGCCAATCATTATTCGAGACGATGACATCACCTGGTTTCGCATTCTTGGCTGCCTGTTCGACCACCGCGAGCAGTGCGGCGAGGCTGCGCGTCTGCGACAGATCGATACCCGGTCCTCCGCCCTCATTGTGGAAATGCCCGTCGGCTAATCCCGGGGTGACGAAGTGGCCATGGAGATCGACAATCAGGGTCTTGCCGCCGATATAGCGACGCAGCGCCTGCGTGCTGCCGACCGCGAGAAAATGCCCATCCTTGACCGCCAGTGCCTCGACCGTGGAAGAGCGCGGATCCGCCGTGAAGATCTTGCCGTTGAGGAAGACCATGTCAGCCGGGACAGGCCGCTCTCTCTGCTGCTGCGCCATGACGTCGGTTGAAAAGCCTACGCCCGCCGTCGCGAGCACGAGGCCAATTATCAGATTCTTCCGCCACGCCATTTTCATGTTCTTTCGCACCGTTCCCAATTTCCCGAAGCAAGATAAAGGAAGCGCCGATAGCGATTGATATCGGCGTCTCATCGACCATACATGTTGAGTGGTAGAACGCTACCTGATTTTTCGTTCTTCTCGAGCACACCTGGAACGGGCGACGAGAAGATGCGGTTGTACGTCAGACGGGAGGCTCGAATCAGCCGCGGCGCAGCGCGGGCCCCAGCTCGTGCTCGAAGAAATCGAGAAATCGATCCTGATCGGGCCCGATCTGCGTCAGGATGATATGGTCGTAGCCAGCTTTAATATAGCGATCGATTGCTTCACGGTGATGATCCATCGAGGGACCGCAGCTCACGGATTGAGCGACGATCGTGGGAGTTATATGTTTGCTCGCTGCGGCAAAGCCTTCGGGGCCGGGCAGCTCCGCCATGATCGGCCAGCCCGTGACCGACCAGCGAAAGTAACGATGCGCGGTGTTGCGGCCGTCCTCCTCGCGCTCGGCAAAGCAAAGCGCGACTTCGGCATAACGCGGCCCCGGGCCACCCGCTCCAGCGTATGCTTCGATGAGATCGGCGCGCGGCTCGGTGGCGATCAGCCCATCCCCTTTTCGGGCAGCAAGGCGCGCTGCTTGCACGCCGCCGGCGGCGACCACGATGGCCGGCTTGCGGTCAGGGCGATCGAAGAGTCGCGCATGATCCAGCGCGAAATATCGCCCGCGGTAGTTTGCAAGATCGCCGGCCAATAGACCTCGGATGATATCGATTGCCTCCGACAGGCGTGCGTGGCGCTCGCTGACGCCCGGCCAACCTTCACCGATAATGTGCTCGTTCAAGCGCTCACCGGCGCCAAGTCCCAAGGTGAAGCGATCGCCGCTGAGGACCCCCAGCGTCGCGGCCGCCTGGGCGATGATCGCGGGGTGGTAACGCATGATCGGACAGGTCACCGCAGTCATGAGGCCGAGGCGCCCGGTCGTATGGGCTATCGCTCCTAATACCGACCAAGCGAAAGGCGAATGGCCTTGCTCGTCAAGCCAGGGAAAAAAGTGATCGGAAATGGCCGCGAAGTCGAAACCGGCGTCTTCCGCGCGCTTCGCGTTGCGCACCAGATCGGCTGGTCCATGCTCTTCGGACATCAATTTGTAGCCGAGACTGACCATGGCTTTTTCCAGCTCGCGATTTCGTGCTGCATCATCGATCATCCCTTCCCGTCGGCGCGCGGGTCCGCCCGATGAAGCGATGGATGATGATGTCGCTTGCTTAGAAACCGGCGCAGAAGCCGAACGTTCCCGGTTCGCCAGCCCGTCACCTGGAGTCGCGTACCGGCTGATTGCGCACCACCCCACGCGGTGCCGGATATGCGGCGAACGCTACCAGAAGACGTTGACGCCGACTCTGAAGGCTTGGCTCGTCCCGCTCGTGTTGGAAGCCTGGACCCAGCGATCCCAATGCTCCCACTCGAAATAGATGTCGGTGATGCCGGGAAGTGGGCTCCAGATAATGTTGAGTTGCGCAGCGAGATGGCGTTTCTCGAGGCTTGCCAGCTGGGCGTTGCTGAGACTGCCGGGTGTCGCCACATTGGTGAGGCCATTGGCGGCCGCCGGCTTGCTGAAAAAGCCCATGCCGAAGGCTCCGGTCGAGCGCCAATGCACATTGAAGCGATGGGTATAGCTCGTCGCCACGCCCAAATGCGATATGAGATCGCATTGGTGGATAAAGCCGTTGCAGAACATGCCGCCTGCATTGTTCGGCGACAAGTCGGTCGAGAAATTCGGCAGGCCGTCGCTGTAATTGACCAGGAATTTCCACTGATCCTGGCCCCAGGTGTTGAGATAGCCGCCGCCTTCGATCGCCCAGCCCCATTTCTTGATGTTGTTGGGGCCGGCGCCGGACGCCGGGCTCATGATGTTGACGCCGCTCAAGGTGTTGCGCACCTCGTTGCGCCCGACGCCGACGCGGGCCATCAGATGGCCCCAGGGCTGATCCCAGGCAACGCCGGCATTGAAGTTCGGCAGGTTGACGACGCCGCCGATATCGGTGTTGTCCGAGGTGAAGGAGCTCACCGAGGCGGTCGTCATCACGCCCTGCGCACCGGTCGGCGAGCCGAGATAGATCGTGCCGGATTCCCTATACTCGACC
>CAYMNX010000118.1:0-11444 GCA_964391905.1 uncultured Rhizobiaceae bacterium | reverse complement strand
CGTCCTTTGGGTTGTTGAACATCGGGCCATAGAAATTGGGCGTCAGCAGCAGGAGTATCACCGCCCATAGCCCGACACGCGGCCCGCCCAGGGCCCGTGCCAATTTATGGCAGCCGATCAGACCGACGATCCCGACCAGCGCATTAAGCAAGTGGCGCGTCGTATAATATCCAAAGGGAGAATGCGGCGCGAGGAGGGCGGCGGTAGCGTCGAAAATCGCGCCATAGTAGCTGATCGGCGGCAATGTCAGCGCGGTTGTATCGTGAAAAAAGCTTCGGTAATAGTCGAGAACCTTGAAGCCATACCAGAAGTGATAATCCTCGTCCCAAGTCGTGCCGTAGTCGCCGAAGGTCACGAGCATGAGGGCGAATATCGCGCAAAAAAGGCCGAGCGCGATGCCGTCATAGATCGCGATGCTATTCGCCGTGGATGGCGGTTGGCGCGCTGCGTGCGTTCGCCTGATCGAAAATACGAAGTGTTGCATCACAAAAAATTTGCGGAAACGGAAGCGCGGCGGCATTATTGCGTAGCGCTAGGCCGATCGCTAGCGCAATTGGACGCTTTATCCGATCGTCGACGCCTCCGGCAACTCGGCAAGACACGCCGCCAAGGCATCGTACCAGCGCGTTTGATCGGCCGGCGTGAAATGCGCATTCGCCGGGCTTGGGTTGGGCACGACGAAAAGCCGCGTGACCCCGACCACAGGCGACTGCATGCCGAGGCAAGGCTCCGCATGCGTGGGAAAGAACCTGCGGTGAAACGGTCGATATCCTGTCAACCCGTGGAAGCAGGCGATGCGCGGCTGAAAGCGCTCGAGCTTTCTTGCGAGTTCCGCAACGCCTTCGGTGAGTTCTGCCGGCGCGAGTTGCGCCGCCCGCGCGCTGGGCCGCTTTGCGACATCCGTGAAGCCGAAGCCGTGGGCGAGCAAGGCATGATCATGCGCGGGCTCGAGCCGCTCGAGAGAAAGGCCGCGCCGGGCGGCTTCGCTCAACCGCGAGCGCGAGAAGCAAGGCCAAAAGCGATTGGTGCGCCGCGCGAAATAGTGCCCCTGTGCCGCGGAATAGAGCGAAGGATTGATGCCGATAAAAACCACATCGAGCCGAGAGCGCAGAAGATCGGGCAAAGTGGGCAGAGATGCTTCGATCTTTACCGGCATGGGATGCCAATGTAGCGCTGGACGAGGGATCAGAGGAGAGTGAAAATTAGTGCCGGGGAGGAGCCGATGCGAATTTTCGCCGATGTCGACGCTTTGAAGCGTGAGGTGGGAAAAGAGCTGGGGGCGAGCGGCTGGATTAGGGTCGATCAGGCGATGATCGATCGTTTCGCCGAAGCGACGGGCGATTTCCAATGGATCCATGTCGATGTCGCGCGCGCCGCGGGTTCACCATTCGGCGGCACGATCGCACATGGGTTTCTTACCTTGTCACTGCTCGCGCGGTTGAGCCAAGAGGCCTATCGCATCGAAAATCTCGCGGCGCGGCTCAATTACGGCTGCAACAAGGTGCGATTCACCGCGCCGGTCCCCAGCGGCAAGCGCATTCGTGCGCGCTTCAAAGTGCAATCGGTCGAAGATGTAAAACAGGGTATACGCCTCACGACCGAGGCGACGGTCGAGCTCGAAGGCTCCGCGAAACCGGCCTGCGTCGCCGAGCAAATCTCGATCCTCATACCGGCACAATCGTGATGAGCGCGAACATAATTCCTGTCCTCATCGCAGGCGGCGGTCCCGTCGGCTTGGCGCTGGCGATCGAGCTTGGCATGGCCGGCATTCCCTGCACCTTGGTCGAGCGTCGCGACGGCTCGCTGTCGGTGCCGAAGATGAGCGGGCTTTCGATCCGCAGCATGGAACTTAATCGGCGCTGGGGCATCGCCGAGATGGTGAAGCGAGCGGGATGGCCGCAAACTTATCCCAACGATTTCGTCTATTGCACCAGCATGACCGGCCCCGAGCTCACGCGCGTGAAGCTGCCCGCCTATGTCGACACGCGCCTCGCCTTCACGCCGGAGCCGGGTGTGAGCTGCGCGCAGATCTACTACGATCCGATTCTGTTGGCGCGGGCACGCACGCTCGAGACCGTGACCTTGCGCCACATGACGAGCCTCGATTCTTTCGAGCAGGATAGGGATGGCGTGCGCGCGATCGTCACCGATCGCAAAACCGGAGAGAGCGCAACGATCAAGGCGCGCTATCTCGTCGGCTGCGACGGCGCCGACGGCACGGTCGCGACGTCGCTCGGAACAACCTACGAGGGACAAGGGATCGTCGCCAACAGCGTCAATATCTTCTTCCGCTCGGCAGAGTTGATGACGCTTCACGACAAAGGCTGGGGACGCTTTTTTCGCTTCACCGACGCCGGCGGCACGTGGGGCGAGATCATCGGCATCGATGGCAAGGAGACGTGGCGCCTCTCGGTGCTGAAAGCCCTTCCCGGTTACGACACCGCCGCCTATATGCGTCGGCTCGCCGGTCGCGATTTCAATTACGAGATCCTATCGGTGATGAATTGGGAGCGACGCGAGCGTGTCGCGACGCGGTATCGCGATCGTCGCGTTTTCATTTGCGGCGATGCGGCCCACCAGAATTCGCCGACCGGCGGGCTCGGGCTCCATACGGGCCTTGCCGATGCCGCCGATCTCGGCTGGAAGCTCGCCGCGGTGCTCCGCGGTTGGGGCGGTGGTGGCCTGCTCGATTCCTACGAGGCCGAGCGCAAGCCGGTCGCGATCAACAATGTGCGCGCCTGCACGGGCGAGTTCGTTCTTCTTTCGGCGTTGCCGACCGGGCCCGAAATCGATCAGGATACGGCGGGGGGCGTCGAATTGCGCAAGCGCTGGGCCGAGGCATTCCACGCCTCGAATCAAGCCAACAGCCCGATTTTTACGGAAAATCTGCGCCTCGGCTATTGCTACGAGCCGTCGCCCATCTGCATACCTGACGGCACGCCGAGCGTGCCGCTCGAAACAAAGCAGTTCGTCGCCGTGGCACGGCCGGGCACGCGCGCTCCGCATGCCTGGATTGGCGACAAGCGTTCGACGCTCGATCTCTTCGGCAAAGGCTTTGTCCTGCTGCGGCTGGGCGCATCGCCGCCTCCCGCAGTAGATGGCTTTGCAGCCGCCGCCTCGGAACGCGGCGTACCGCTCGAGATCATCGACCTCTCCGAGCCCGCCATCGCGGCGCTTTACGAGCGTCGGCTCGTGCTGGTGCGACCCGACGGACATGTGGCCTGGCGCGCCGACGCGGTGCCCTCGAATTGCCTGGAGATCATCGACCGCGTGCGCGGTGCATCGATATGATGGGCAAGATTATTCCTCGCCCGGCAGCGCGCTTTCATGCCAATGCGCGAGGAGCGCATGGGAAAGCCATGAGAGCACGGCGAAGATCAAGATCCCGGCGAGCGACAAAAGCAGCAGCGCCGCAAAGAGCCGCGGGATCTCGAGCCGATAGCCTGCTTCCAGGATCCGTGACGCGAGTCCCGTCTCGGTACCACCGGTGCCGGCAACGAATTCGGCCACGACCGCGCCGATCAGCGCAAGACCGCCACTGATGCGTACGCCAGCAAGGAAATAGGGCAGCGCCGACGGGAGGCGCAGGTAACGCAGAACCTGCCAGCGCGATGCGCCATAAAGGCGGAAGAGTGCGACGAGATTGCGATCGGCGCTGTTGAGACCGAGCGTCGTATTCGCGACCACGGGAAAGAACGCGACGATCCACGCGCAGATGAGCAGCGAGAGAAACGTATCGTTGACCCAAATGATGATGAGCGGCGCGATCGAGACGACGGGCGTTACCTGAAGGATCACCGCATAGGGAAAGAAGCTCAGCTCGAGCCAACGCGATTGCGCAAACAGAATAGCGATCGCGCCGCCCAGCACCACGGCCGCGATGAGCGCGGCCAAGGTAATGCGCAAGGTGACAAGCAGCGAGCCCAAGAGGCTCGGCCCATCGCGCCATAAAGTCTCGACGACGAGCAACGGACCCGGCAAGATATAGGGAGGGATCGCGTTGATCCGCACCACGGCCTCCCAGACGATCAGAAAGAGCACGCCCACGGCAAGCGGCGCCGCGATTTTCATCGCGTGCTCGTTCATGCCGATGCCTCGGCAAGAAGCTGCGATAAACGCGCACAAGCTGCCGTATAAGACGGCTCTGTGCGCAGACTAGCTTCGCGGGGATAAGGCAAATCGATGGCCACCTCGGCGGTGATCCGGCCCGGACGCTTTCCCATCACCACGACCCGACCCGACAGGAAGGCTGCTTCGAAGACGCTGTGCGTGACGAACACTACCGTCAAATCCTTGTGCTGCCACAAGCGCAAGAGATCCTCGTTAAGACGAAAACGCGTAATCTCGTCGAGCGCCGCGAAAGGCTCGTCGAGCAGCAAGAGCCGCGGCTCGGTCACGAGGGCACGCGCGATGGAAACGCGCATCTTCATGCCACCCGAAAGCTCGCGCGGATAAGCACGCGCGAAGCCCTCGAGGCCCAGCCGGGCCAGCGTCGCATCGATCCGCACCGCAGCGTCGTTCTTAACGACGCCCATCAACCGCAACGGCAAATAGGTATTATCCCAGACCGTCGCCCAAGGCATAAGCGTCGGGTCCTGAAAGACGAAGCCGATACGGCCCGCGCCTGCGCCGTCCCAGGCGATCTCGCCCGATGATGGCGACGTGAGCCCGGCGATCAGCCGCAGCAAGGTACTCTTGCCGCACCCCGAGGGACCGAGGATGCTCAAGAAACTGCCCGCCGCGATGGTGAGATCGACGTTTTCGAGTGCGGCCGTGCCGCTGCGGAAGAACTTCGAGAGACGCGAAATCGTGACGAGCGGCCTCGCGCGCGGTACATCGCTCATTGCCGCTGGCCCGTCGCGTTACTTCTTGAGCGCAATGCCGATGCGCTGATTGACAAAGCGCGTGGTGTAGGCTTTCCGCCAATCGAGGTCGTGGGGATAAAGCCCCTGCTGCGCCATCATATCGAAAAATTCTTTCCACCGCATATCGGACATGGCGCCGATGCCTTGCGTCGTCGAATCACCGCTATCGACGATCCCATGCTCCCTCATCTTCGCGATTGCGTATGCCAGGAGATCGTCCGTCTGTTCAGGGTTGTCGCGCTTGATGAGCGCATTGGCCGGCGCCGGATCGCCATAGAGGTAGCTATACCAGCCTTCGATGCTCGCATTGACGAAACGCTGCACCAAATCGGGCTTTTCGTTGATGAGCTTTTGTGACGTCTCGATAATCGAGCCGTAGCTCGCATAGCCGGCATCGGCCAAAAGGAATACCACCGGCTTCACCCCTTGTCGCTCGATGAGATAGGGCTCGCTGGTGAGATAGCCCTGCTGCACCGCGTATTTGTCGGCGAGAAATGGCGCCGGATTAAAATTATAGGGACGGATCTGATCGTCGCTGTAGCCGAACTTCGCCTTCAAAAAGAGCCAGGTGCCGACGCGCTTATCGGCGCCGATCATGATCGGCTTGCCCTTCAAAGCGTTCAGCGTATCGTTGCCGACCCCCGGATGGGCGATGAGCACGAAGGGATCCTTCTGAAAGAAAGCCGCGACCGCGACCATCGGAATGCTTTCTTTGGCGAAGTTAAGGCCGGTGAAGGAATTAGGCGCCTCGTCGAAATCGAGCCTGCCGGCGGCAAGAAGCTGTGTATGGTTGAGCTGAGGCCCGCCCTGGCGCAACGTCACCTTCAGCCCGTAGCGCTCATAAATGCCGGTGGCGATCGCTTGATAGTAGCCGCCATGCTCGGCCTCGGCACGCCAGTCAGTACCGAACGTCACTTGATCGAGTGCCAATGCCGGCGCTGTCGCGGTGACGGCAAGTATCATGCCAATTGCGAAAAGCGCCGTCACCCGGCCTCTCATCCTCACCCTCTCTGCTGATGTCATGCGCATCGTTTCTAGCGCAAGCTGCCTACTCGCGGCGACCCAAAAAGGCGAAAGCCCTCCAAAGGGAGGGCTTTCGCCGAAACCGGTATGAAGAAAGCGATTATGCGCTTTGCCGGCTCGGCTCGGCGCCGCTCTTGCCATCACCATCGCTCTCGAGGCTGCCGATCCGTTTCGTCATCTGCAGGAGATGCTCGCGGACTTCATCGCTCGGGATCTGGCGGAAATGCCGCACCAGTTCGATTTCTTCGCGGCTGAAGCCGTTGGTCTCGGTGCTGGCGGCGGCGCCGCCGAGGTCCTCGAAGAAGAACGAGACCGGCCGATCCAAGAGCCGAGCCGCTTTGAAGAGGCGGCTCGCGCTCAGCCGATTCTCGCCATGCTCATACTTCTGGACCGCCTGAAACGAGACGCCGATTCCCGCCCCAAGCTCTTCCTGGCTGATACCGGCGAGGAAGCGCGCTTGGCGCAAGCGCCGTCCGACATGAACATCGACTGGATCCGGTCCGTGTTCGCGGATAGTGCGACGTCGACGGGCGGAACCCTGAGCGTTAGACTTGCCTTGCCCTTCGAGCGCGCTCATACAAGCTACCCCCTTCTATTGATCAGATGATCATTGCCTTGTTTGTAATACAATTTTATGGCAATTGCCAAGCCTTGTCCTATTCGGGATGCAATAAATCGTAGTTAATTCTCATTCGGCGCTTTGTGCTCTTTCAGCTCAGGCCGAGCTCCGGCACGCTCATCAAAACCTTTGCGGCTGCTCCAGAACAGCAGCGCCATCAGCCCCGCTCCTACGGCGAAGGCGGCCAAGCCGCCGAGAACCATGGCGACATAGCCGGCGGTACTCATCTGAACATCGGCCATTGCTTTCCAGGCGGAATAGGCGACGGCAATAGCCGAGGACGCCAGCAGCGCCGCGACGAATAATCCAAGTTTGCTCATAGGCATGAGATGGGCATTTTCCGCGAAAAGGTAAGCTCCGGTCGGGCCTTGCGACGGTCTCCTCATAACTTTCGCCCGAGCGGGCGGTCTCTTGAACAGGGTCCGCCATGCATTGCGATGGCAACCATGATGAGCCTCCACATCAAAACGAACTCGTAACCGGCAAAGCCTTGCGACCAATGGACATGGGAGGTGATGCTTACACGCCTCTAACACCCATTCCTTTTGCGGATAGCGCGGGCGAGGATAACCCGCAAGAATCTAGCCACTGGAATGACCGTAGGAGGTGACGCGCCGCAATAGGCGCGCAGTTTCGCGGGTCATAATGCGGGGTTGGAAATGCGCCATTGCACCGCCGGGAGCGGGACGATAAACCCCGAGAGCCCACAAATTGGCGGCAAGACAGGGGCGATCGGGAGGAACGATTATGACGACGACGATAACGGATCATGCACCGTTCAGGGCCGATCAGGTCGGCAGCCTGCTGCGGCCTGCGGAACTCAAGGAAGCCCGGGAGAAAGCGGCCCGCAGCGAGATCCCCCACGCGGCATTGACCGAGATCGAGGATCGGCTCATTCGCGAGGCAGTAAAACGGCAAGAAGCGGTCGGGCTGCGAGCGATTACCGATGGCGATTTCCGACGGCAATCCTGGTCGGGCGATTTCCTGACCGCGATAAAAGGCGTGGTGCAGACGCCCGCCACGGCATCGCGCCCGCAGCTCGAAGTGCCGGTTGGATCAATTGTCCGTGATTGGCAGCCGCCGACCCCGAAAGTTGTCGCCAAGCTGGGCTGGCCCGAGGGCGGGATCCAACGCCGCGCCTTCGAATTTCTCAAAGCCGCGACCCGGCAGACGCCCAAAGTCACCATTCCCTCCCCCAGCATGTTGCATTTTCGCGGCGGGCGCGGCGGCGTCGATCAGGGCGCCTATCCCGATATGGAGCGCTTTTTCGCCGATGTCATCGCCGTCTATCGCGCCGAGATACAGGACCTTGCCGCTGCCGGCTGCCGCTACCTGCAGCTCGACGACACCAATCTCGCCTACCTTTGCGATGCGCGGCTGCGAGAGCGCGTCAAGAGCATCGGCGAGAATCCCGACCGGCTGCCGCATCTCTATGCCCGCCTCATCAATGGCGCGATCGCCGATCGCCCCGCCGAGATGAAGGTCACTGTCCATCTCTGCCGCGGCAATTCGCTGAGCCGTGGCCACGCCGAAGGTGGCTATGAGCCCGTCGCCGAGGCGATGTTCAATGAACTGAAGGTCGACGGCTTCTTCCTCGAATATGACGATGCCCGCTCGGGCGATTTCGCGCCGTTGCGCTTCGTGCCAAAGGGCAAGCTGCGCATCGTTCTCGGGGTTATCACGTCGAAGTTCGGTGCGCTCGAATCCAAGGATCAGGTGAAGCGTCGGATCGAGGAGGCGGCGCGTTATATGCCGCTTGAGCAGATCTGCCTCTCGCCGCAATGCGGTTTCGCGAGCCATACCGGCGGCAATATCCTTTCCGAGGAAGAGCAATACGCAAAGCTTCGCCATGTCGTCGAGCTTGCACAGGAAATCTGGCCAACCTCCTAGAGGAGCGAGTGCCATGGACGATCGTCGCGAGATGGAAGGCGCTTGCCACTGTGGAACGGTGCGGTTCAAAGTCAAATTATCGGGCGGCCTTGATACGGCGCGCCGCTGCACTTGCTCCTATTGCCGAATGAGAGGCGCCATCGCGGTTTCCGCACAGCGGGGCGATATCACATTCCTATCGGGCGAAGACGCGCTGACGCTCTATCAATTCAACACGCGTGTCGCCGAGCATTATTTCTGCTCCAAATGCGGCATCTATACCCACCACCGACGACGCTCGAACCCCGATCAATACGGCGTCAACGTCGCATGCCTTGAGGATGTGAGCCCTTTCGACTTCGACGAGGTGGCGGTTGTCGATGGAATCAATCACCCGCAGGATCAGCCGCCCGGCCGCCCAACCCCGGAAATCGTCGGCTATCTGCGCTATGTGCGTGTGAAACCCTGAGGCGCGGCACAATTTGTATTTTAATGCCGACCATGCAATGATGACTTGTCCAATATAACGGAGGCGCCCATGACGAAATATCTTTTGGTCAGTTTCCAGACCTGCCCCTGGGTTCAGCGGGCGGCGATCGTGTTGCGCGAGAAGAATATTCCTTTCGAATTCCGCCATATCGAGCCCGATAACCGGCCCGATTGGTTTCTCGCCATCTCGCCGCACAAGAAAGTACCGGTGCTGCGGATCGACGACAAGATTTCGCTCTTCGAATCAAACGCTATCGCCGAATACCTCGACGAGACGATTGCGCCCCGGCTTCACCCCGAGGATCCGATCGAGCGCGCGATCAACCGCGCCTGGACGGATTATGTGCCGACCTTTGCCGATGCGGTGACGGCGACCGGCTACGCCGACAGCGAGGCTAATTACATCAAGGCGGCCGAGAAGATTCCGGTGGTGTTTGACCGGCTCGAAAAAGCGCTCGAAAAGCAAGGGAGCGGCCCCTATTTCAACGGCGCCAGATACTCGCTGGTCGACGCGGCCTATGCGCCTTTCCTGCAGCGCTATTTCTTCCTCGATCGCGTGAAGAAGCTCGGACATATCGAGAAGTTTCCGCGGCTCAAGGCTTGGGCCGAGGCGCTGGTCACGCGCCCGTCGACGCATTCCTTCCCACCGGCGGAATTCGAAGAGATGTATCGCGCCAATTTGAAGCGCCGCAAGATGTGGGTGTCGCAGTTCCTCGAGGGCGCGAAAGTCGCCGCCGAGTAGCGAACACGCGTCTTCCCGTGCAGTCAAAAAGCGGCGCCCCAAGGGGCGCCGCTTTCATTTCGACCACCTTCGCGTTAGACGCGATCGCGGCGCCGCTTCAGAAGACCGAGGCCGAGGAGGCCGGCGCCAAAGAGCGCAATCGATGCCGGCTCGGGACCGGCATGGGTACCATCTTGCAGATTCAAGATCGCAGCGATATTGACGCTTTGATCGGGATCGGCGGGAAAGCCGGTGTTAGAGAAGCTTGCGTCGGTAAGAAGGATGTCGAGTACCAACCCACCGCCGAAGTCGATGACGGCCGGCCCGCCCCAGTGAATGCTGCCGTCGGCGCCGACGATGAGGCCTAAGAAGGCCGCGGTCACCTCCGAGCCCACCCCGTTTACCGAGCCGCTTCCAATACCCGGCTGCGTGAAGCTGAAGGTCGTCGCAATATTGTCGGCGGCGGCACTGCCAAAGAAGCCGCCTGTGTCATGCGACGTAATCGTCAAGAAGTTCGGAATGATGACCGGTGTGCCGGAAGTCAGATTAAAGCTGAAGCTGTTCGACGGATTGAACGTGCCGGTGAAGCTGAGCCCATTACCGGATGGTCCCGCGTCGCTGAACGCCGCCGTTCCGGCGATCAGGGTTGCATGAGCGTGTCCGCTTGCGATGAGGGACGTCGCGACAACCGCCCCGCAAAGAAGCCATTTCGTAACCTTGCCAACCATAGAGCTACTCCCTCAAACCGGAAATGACACCCGGTTTAGTTGCAGCATCCATGCCAGTTATGGTTACGGAGGCGGAAAAATTTTAATCAGCTTTTTCAATAATTTATCGCGTTGAAAATCTAACAAGCCATGCTGGAAAGAATCGTGGGTGTAAAACATCCCGTCATTGTTGTAAAAAATCCCGACACATTCGGCCATCGCGGTAGGTTGCTGATAGTGGTCCCTTCTCTTGCGGTGTTGGATCGATCGGCGCGAGACGTTCGGTCCTCATCTGCCGCATCGATCGCAAGTCGCCGGTGACTGAGTGCTGCCGCGCTTGGCCCCAGCAAGGCGTGAGGAGCTTCGTTCCTTTTGGGTTTGATTCGAATTTCCGAAGAATTGGCGGCGATCGTTCTTTCCTTTAACGAAGGATTCATGCTGTCTTCGTCTCCGCGATCGGATCTTGAGGAGGGAAGCCATGCTCACCGACACGTCTCATCAGCGGCGCATCCGCGCTCATACAATCGTCAGCAACCCGCATGACCGCGCGGCCATCGCCGCGCTTGGCGCCCGCTCCCACATGCGCTGGCGCTTTTTCGGCCGGCGCGATGAGGTCACGGTCTCGCAGCGCTGCCTTGCGCTTCATCTTCATTTCGCGAGCCCGCACAGCGCGCTGGATTAAAGAGTGTCATCGCCATCTGGCAGGGGAGTACATCGCCATCGGTAGTCTGGTCTTGAGTTGACCGCACAGGGAGAGGCCGCGTCGCTATCGCGGCCTTTTCTTTTAGGTGATCGACAAATGTAGGGATACGGCGCGGCGACACGTTTAGTTGCTGAACCAGCTTCCCCATAACGCGGCAATGGCGACCAGCGCCAGAAAGCTGTTAATGAAGATGAGAAGCCACGGCGCAATCAGACGGGCGTCGGGCTTGGGCGGCGGCGATCCCGGCGCCAATTCTCGCCATACGGCGGCACCGAAGCAAAACACACTAGAGAATGAGGATCGTGCCGGCGCCCCCAATCGACCATTGCGGAACGACGACGCTCAAGAGCGGCTTCGCGACGATGCCACTCGCAAGGGCCGCAAGGCAGGTCCTTATCCATGCTGCATAGCTTCGCTCGCCAGCGAACACGCTCCGATTGGCGCCGAG
>CAYMNX010000117.1:0-2882 GCA_964391905.1 uncultured Rhizobiaceae bacterium | reverse complement strand
CATGCGCAGCGCGCGCATCCGAGCCCCGAGCATTTCCTGCCGCTCTTCGTCGCCTGGGGCGCCGCAGGAAAGGGCGCCAAGGGCAAGCGGCTCTATCGCGATTTCACCATGGGCGGCCTCAGCATGGCCGCGTTCCGGTTCGAGGCATAGAGGCGCTGGAAGTCATCCTGCGCCCCCCCGTTTCGCTACTGGCAGATGATCGTCGGGCCGTTGCGGGTGCAGAAGACCGGCATACTGGCGCGCGCCGCGGCGGCGCCCATGGCGCGATTGGCGGCGCGGTATTGGAGCTGCGTGTTCTGGTCGGCCACGGCTTGAGCGAGTTGGGCGCGGGCTTGCTGATCGCTGATTGCGCGTCGGTCCCATTGCTCGGCGATCGCTTCGCGGTGCGCGAGATAGGCGTCGAGCACATCCATGTCGGGCCAGCCATTGCTGGCATAGAGGTCGCGGATCGGCGCCGAGGAGCACTGCTCGGTCGCAAGGTGAGTCTTGATGATGCCGGCGCCGAATTGGCTCTCGCAGCCGGCGCGGATCTGTTCCGATTGCTGGCTGATCGCCCGCCAATCGGGGCCGGTCAAGGCCGCGCAGCCGGACAAGGCGAAGACGAGGACGAAGAGAGATTTTGCGCGACGCCCGATCATTTCCGCCCGTCCTCCGAGAGCGCGCCGGCGATGGACGCGCTCTTTCTAAACACCGAACGAATAGCGAGGATGCGTCGCGGGCCGTTGCTGGCCTAAAGTCTAGGCCCGTGCGGCGACGCCGTGCTGCTTCAGGAAATCCTGCAGCTCGCCGTTCTCATACATCTCGCGGACGATGTCGCAGCCGCCGACGAACTCGCCCTTCACATAAAGCTGCGGAATGGTCGGCCAGTTCGAGAATTCCTTGATGCCTTGGCGAATTTCGGGATCGGCGAGGACATCGATGCCTTTGAACTTGACGCCCATGGTGGTGAGGATTTGCACCACGGCGGCGGAGAAGCCGCATTGCGGAAAGACCGGCGTTCCCTTCATGTAGAGCACGACCGGATTGTCGGTGATGTCCTGCTTGATGCGATCGGCAACAGTGGCATTGACGTCGGTGGTCATGATCGATCCTTTGATGATGATTTCAGTCTTGCGGCGCCGAAGTTTGCAATGCCAAAGCGTGGAGCTCGTTGCCCATGCGGCCCTGGAGCGCCTGATAGACCAGTTGGTGCTGCTGCACGCGGCTTTTACCCTTGAAGGCGGAGGAGACGACGATCGCCGCGTAATGGTCGCCATCGCCCCGCAGGTCGTCGATCCGCACCTGCGCGTCCGGGAGGCCGGCCTTGATCAGCCTTTCGATCTCGCCTGCGTCGATCGCCATTGGCGCCTTTCTTCAGAGACTTAGCTGGCCATGAAGGTGGGCAGCCACGCCTCGTTGATCCGCTGCATCTCTGCCACCGATATGGCACCGGCACCCGCTAGTGTCAATTGATCGCCGCCGGTCCGGCCGAGGAGGAGGGCGGGAATCCCGGCATTTTCGGCGTTTTGCTTAACCATGTCGGGCGCGGCGGTGACCACCAGATAGCGTCCCTGATCCTCGCCGAAGAGGAAGGCGTGGGGCGGAACGTCGTGGGGAAGGGCGATCGTTGCGCCGATGCCGCCCGCCATCGCCATCTCGGCGAGCGCGACGAGGAGCCCCCCATCCGAGAGGTCGTGGCAGGCGGAGAGGTGGCCCGCAGCGATCTCGGCGCGGATGAAGTCGCCGTGGCGGCGCTCGGCAGTGAGATCGACCGGCGGCGGCGCGCCGTCTTCGCGGCCGAGCACCTCGCGCAGATAGAGTGAGGCGCCGAGATGACCCCTGGTTTCGCCGATGAGGATCAGGGTCTCGCCGGCGGCCTTCAAGGCGAGGCTCACCGACTTCGCCGCATCGCTCAGAATGCCGACCCCGCCGATCGCCGGCGTGGGCAGGATGCCTTTGCCATTCGTCTCGTTGTAGAGCGAGACATTGCCCGAGACGACCGGGTAGTCGAGAGCGAGGCAAGCCTCGCGCATGCCTTCGATGCAGCCGGCGAACTGGCCCATGATCTCGGGCCGCTCGGGATTTCCGAAATTCATATTGTCGGTAATGGCGAGCGGCGTCGCGCCGACCGCGGTCAAATTGCGCCAAGTCTCGGCCACGGCCTGGGCGCCGCCACGCTTGGGGTCGGCCTCGCAATAGCGCGGCGTGCAATCGGTGACGAGGGCCAAGGCGCGCTTGCCGTCGGGCAGCATGACGACCGCCGCATCGCCGCCCGGGCGCTGCACCGAGCGGCCCATGACGAGGTGGTCGTATTGCTCCCAGATCCAGCGCTTCGAGGCGATGTCGGGGCAGGCGAGGAGGGTCTTGAGCGACGCGATCGGATCGCACGCCTCGACCGCCGCGGCGCTCAGCTCCGGCAAGGCCGGAGCAGGGGCAATCGGCCGGTCATAGAGCGGCGCTTGCGTGACGAGCGGCTCGATCGGCATATCGGCGGCGACCGCGCCATGCATGCGCAGGACGAGCCGGCCGGTCTCCGTCACCTTGCCGATGATGGCGAAATCCAATTCCCATTTCTCGAAGACGGCGCGCGCTTTTTCTTCGCTGCCCGGCTTCAGGATCATCAGCATGCGCTCTTGGCTTTCGGAGAGCATGATCTCGTAAGGCGTCATGCCTTCCTCGCGCATCGGCACGCGGTCGAGATCCAATTCGATGCCGAGACCGCCCTTGCCCGCCATCTCGACCGACGAGGAGGTGAGGCCCGCGGCACCCATATCCTGGATCGCGACGATCGCATCGCTTGCCATCAGCTCGAGGCAGGCCTCGATCAAGAGCTTCTCGGTAAAGGGATCGCCGACCTGCACCGTCGGGCGCTTCTCCTCCGAGCCCTTCTCGAAGGTGGCCGA
>CAYMNX010000116.1:0-2600 GCA_964391905.1 uncultured Rhizobiaceae bacterium | reverse complement strand
AATCCGACGGCCTGCCATTGGGTCGGCGAGGCGCATAACCTGCCGATCCTCACCGTCGTCAACAACAACCAAGTCTATAACGCCGTCCGGCGCGCGACCCTGGCGATGTATGAGAAGGGCTTGGCGCAGGCCGAGAACGACGCGCATACCCTCGCCGACCCCCAGCCCTCGCCCGCTGTCGAGAAGCTGATCGAGGCGAGCGGCGGCTATGGCGAGCGCGTCGAGAAGCCCACCGACCTCCCGGCCGCCCTGGCGCGCGCGGTCAAGGTCGTGCGCGAGGAAAAGCGCCAAGCGCTCCTCAACGTCATCACGACGCTCTAGAGTCGTATCCGAGCAAGTTGAATCGTGTCCTTCTCGTCACCCCCGCGAAAGCGGAGGTCCAGGGTAACCGCACGTCGCTTGCCCTGGATGCCCGCTTTCGCGGGCATGACGATAGGGAAATACCCCGTTTCAATCCAATCGGATTCCGCCCCTAGGAAAAGATCGAACCACAAAGACCCTAAGATACGAAGGGGGAGACGACACCGCTACTTCGTGTCTTTGTGCCTTTGTGGCTAAGGGGCGTTACGCGTTGCCGCGCTGCTCGCGGAAGAAGTCGAGCTTTTCCTGCGCGACGCGGTCGGAGTAGCTGAAGAGCACTGCGTCGCTCGAGGCCTCGTGCTCGTAGAAGAGCCAGCTCGGCACGGTAAACACGTCGTGCGGGCCCCATTCGAAGACCTGGTCCTTGACGATGGTCTTGCCGCTGCCCTCGACGCAGACGAAGACGACGCTGTCGGTCGAGCGATAGGGCATGGTCTTGAAGCCCTTGGGCAACAGCTGCATCCAGGTCGAGATCGTCGGCATCGCCCAGCCGCCATCGACCGGGTTGATGTATTTCATCTTGTAGCCGAAGCACGGATCGGCCTGATGGAAGCGCGAGAGGCGCTCGAGCGCCTCGCGCGTGCGCGTGTAGGGATAGTTGAAGATCGGCGTCGTCTTGGACGGCGCTTCGTAATCGACCGGCAGCAGATTATAGGCGAATTCGGCCTCGGCCGCGCCTTCGGGCCGCACCACCGGATGCGTCTTATCGGGATAGCCTTCGCGGAACCCGGCATCCATGAGATTGACGAGATGCATGTCGAGCCCGTCGAGCCACACCATCGGCTCGTTCGAGAGATTGCCGTGATCGTGCCAGGTCCAGGACGGCGTGATGACGAAATCGCCGGGCGACATCATGGTGCGCTCGCCCGAAACGGCGGTATAGGCGTCCTTGCCTTCGATGATGAAGCGCAGCGCCGAGGCGACGTGGCGATGTGCCGGCGCAACCTCGCCCGGGAGGATGATCTGCATTCCAGCAAAGAGGCTGCGCGTGATGCGCGATTCACCTGGCATGCCGGGATTTTCGAGCACCATCACGCGGCGCTCGGCTTCCTCGGCGGTGATGATCTTGCACGCTTCCATCAGATAGGGGCGAACCTCGCTCCATTTCCAAATCGCGGGAACGCAGGGGCTTTGCGGCTCATCGAGCACCAGCCCGCCGAGGACGCGCCAGAGCGGCGCCAGATGTTTCTGATTGGCGCGGCCGTAAAACTCCATGCGGCCTTTTTCGGCCTCACGGTTAACGGTATGGGCCAAGCCGTCATCTGCCATGGAAGTCTCCTCGGTTCGCGGGGCTCGCAGCCTCGAAGGACACACGGCCGCCGGCAAGTTCTTGATGCGATATTGAGCCGCAGACCCGCGGAGTCAAGCGTCGCTACTGGCGCGATGCTCGCTGCGGCGGCGATTCGAGCGCATGGCCGGTCGTGATGAGGTTGTAGATCGCGTTGGTAAGCGCGCCGACGATGATGAGGCCAGGAATGGAGAGCGAGATCAAGAGGCGCAGCGGCCCCGGGAACAGGAACATCCGCGCCACCACGAGCGCCAGTTCGATAGCGACAATACCGGTCCAGAGGATTTTGGCGAAGCTCGGTTCCACCGCACTATTCCTGGCCAGCATGGAATATCACGATTCTAGGTTCGATATAGGGAAGTTTCAATGGCTCTCGCACTCCGATAGTAGCCCGGTGCTAATAAAATGCCCGATATGCTGCGGTGCAACAATCCGAGGCTGGGCTAGTTAAAGGGTATGAGCGGCGAAATGGTCTCTCTCTCTGCTGCGAGGTTGCCGTCCGTCCGGCTGCCTTGCCTCGCTGCCGCAATCGCGGGATACTTAACGAGCTGTTGACGCAGAAGAGCGCCTGCGGCGCGTCTGTGCGTCTCAGGGAGTATGGATCGTGACGACCGCCCCTCATCTTGGGACCACCATCGCCGGCGAGCGCCTCTCCTCCGAGGTGATGCAGAGCTTGCGCGACGCGGCGAGCAAGACCGGCGTCAGCTACGAATTTCTCGTCGCGCAAGCGAGCGTCGAAAGCGGCTTTCGTGGCAAGGCTCACGCCGGCCGCGGCAGCGCCGCTGGCCTCTTCCAATTCACGGGCGCCACGTGGTTGCGCATGATGCGCGAGCATGGCGCCAAATACGGTCATCGTGATCTCGCAAAGCAGCTGAAGATTGCCGCCAATGGTGGGGTCGTTGCCCCGGACAAAGAAACCGAAGCGCGCATCCTCGACCTTCGCCGCGACGGC